>RSAS01000425.1 GCA_003934145.1 Candidatus Viridilinea halotolerans
TGGTTTATTCGGCTAGCGGCCTGGGAGCGAGGGCGTCCCGCCCTCGTAGCCCGCATGCGGGCGGGACGCCCGCGCTCCCAGGGGAATAAACCAGCAGTATCCTGAGAGGCTCCCCGCTCTCCGCTCCCTCACCGCAACCATGGTCGCGCCGGTAGCCCTGCGTCCGCGTCCGTGAGGCTCGGTTGCAGGGCAGGACTCCACGGTGCGTAGGGCGGATTGCTGCCGCTTACCGTTAGACCTTCGATTACGCGCCAGTTGTTCTCCTCGTTCGCCTCGTGGATGGTACCCCGTGCGCCGGTGGTGTTCCAGACATCCGCGTAGGCGTAGATGCGCTGCGTGCCCGCTGGCAGCCAGCCGAGCCAGTAGCTGCGCGCTGGATCATAGTCCGCCTGCGTGCTCAGCGTGATGCTCGCGCCGGGCTGTAGGATGGTGCGTACCGGCCAGGTCATGCCGACGCAGGGCGTGAGGCCACAGCGATCATGCCAGAGTTGGTTGATCTGCGGTGGCCCGCTGGGGTTGATGTAGAGATCAACCCAGAAGAAGGCGCTGGTTGGCCCTGTGCCCTGGTTGGTTACGGTGACCGTAATCACTACCTGTTCGCCTGCCACGAAGTTCGTTCGCTCCGGCACAATGCGTAGTTCGCTTACCACGAGATCGGCTTGTCCCGCACGCAGCACCAGCGGCAGGTAGACTCTGGTGCTGGCGGAATTGGGATCGGGGTCGGGATCGGGGTCAGGGTCGGGGTTAGGATCGGGGTCGGGGTCGGGATCGGGGTCGGGATTGGGCGGTGGCAGTTCCGTTGCCCCCTCACAGGCCAACGGGTAGCTCACGGTGGGCCGGGTGGGATCGTTGGTGTTCAGGGTGAGCGTTGCACTGAAGACACCCGCGGCGCTCGGTGTGCAGACCAACGCCAGCGCTTGGGGTGCTGCGCCGTCGGCAAGCTCCAGCGGGAAGCGGCTCGGATTTGCAAGGCGGAAATGGGCCGCGCCCGTACCTGTGAGCTGTGGGTCGCTCACGCGCAGCAGCGCGTTGCCCGTCTCGCTGATAGTTAGTGTCACGGTAACACTGTTGCCCACCAAGACGCTCCCAACATCAAGTGTCGCCCCCGGCGCGGGCGTGGAGCCGTAGCCGGGCGCGGGGGTGCCTACTATCACCGTGAAGCTACTTGTGCTGTTGCTCGCGGAGGGGTTGAACTCGTTGCTGCTCGCTTGGGCGCTATTGACCAGCGGGCCAAGCGTGGTGGGCGCCTGGGCTACCACGGTGACACTGAGCGCCTCGCTTACGCCCAGGGCTGCAACGTTACCCGCGGGCGCAAGGTAGCCAATGATCCGTTCGAGCAACGCCTGGCCATTGGCGAGGTCATGGTTGGCCACCGCCTCCCACGGGAAGGCAAAGAAGACGGTATTAGCCGTGGCGATACCCAAGCTGTTGTCGCCACTATCGAGTAGCACGGTGGTAGCCCCTAGCGCGGGCGTAAGCCAATCACTCCAGTCGCTAAAGCCAAAGGGGAAGGTGAGGCCATACGGCCCTACACCAGCCAACGGCCCCACGCCACGCACGGGCGCATTACTCCCGGCATCATTCGTAACCGCATCCACGCCCAAGTAGTCACGCATGAAGGGCGTGAGTACCTCACCGCGAGCGAAGTAGTAGTCCTGCGCCGAAATAAAGAGCCGTCCGCCTGCCGCAAGGTAGCCCGCTAGGGCGGTCTCTTGGCCGTCATTCGGCCCTTCTCCGGGGCCACCCACCCAGATCACCAGCGGGTAGGAGATGAGATTGGTGGTCGTGAGCGGCGGACTCGCTTCAAGATCGACGCGCACATAGTTCAAACCCAGCCCATCCAACGCCTGCTGGTAGCGCGTCGTGCCATCCTGGCTATCATCGCCATCGCCATCCACCAGCAGAATGGCATCACTGAAGCGGCAGTTCAGCCTTCCCGCTTCTGTGCTGCACGCGCCTTGGCTCGGCGTTGCCGTCAGCAGGGTGGTGCCTGCGGGCAGGTGGTCGTGCAGCACGAGGCCCGTTGCTCTGTTTGGGCCATGGTTGGTAATGGTCAAGGTGTAGGTAATCGGCCCGCCCGGTTCAACCATGGTCGTATGCGCTGTCTTAACCAATTCCAGATCGGCTACCGGCACCAGGGATATGCTGAGCGGATCGCTGTTGTTGGTCGGGTTGGGATCCGCCGCATCCACCGCCGTGAGCGTCGGGTTGCTCACAATCGGGCCAAACGCCTCCACGCTCACCGTTGCGCTGAGCGTGAAGGTGAGGATGCCGTTGGCCACCAGATCCGCCACGGTAATGTCGAGATCGTCCGTGGGCAGCGTGGTGGGGCAGAGCGCTCCGCCGCTCGCGCTACAGTGCCAGGTCGCGTCAACCAGGTCGGCGGGAACGGGCGCTTGCAGACGCGCCCCCGCCGGATTGGGGCCAGCGTTGCTGATCACCAGGGTGAAGGTGAGCGGATAGCCCGCACCAACCGTGGGGCTGCTGCTCGTCTGGCGCAAATGCAGATCGGCGGCGGGCAATTCCACCTGCGCCACCTGGTAGCGCCAGAAGGGGCCACTGGTGATGCCGCGCCCTTCAGTTTTGGCCACGCCATCGAAGGCGTAGCTCACCGGGGCGAGCGTTGGCGGCACATTGCTGACGTGGGGCGTCTGCTCCACTCGATTGCCGGCGCGATCAACCACATACTGCGTAAACTGGTACCAGGTCGTCACATCACTACAGAGAAAGCCCGTCGGCCCGTGCAGCACATAACTCCCCGTGAAGCCGGAGACGAAACAGGGGAGCGCCCCACGGTGGGTGAAGGCGAAACTCTGCGCTGAAGGCCCGCTACTGGTCAGCGTTACGCCCGCGTCGGGGGCCGCCACCGACACGCCAGCGGCCAGAATCTCGAGCGCCCCATACCAGCGCTGCTCCACCGCCGCCGCCGTGCCGCTGCCAAAACTGTTGTCGCTGTAGAGCGTGCTGCTATTGACCGCCGTGGTATCAAGCGCAAAGATCTCCGCACAGTTGGTAGGCCCGGCGTGACAGTTGTCACTGAAGTTGTTGCGATCCGCCGCCACCGCGCCAATGCGCGGCTGGCTCAGGTAGTCGTCGCCCCAAGCAAAAATCTGCGGTTGCAAGCGCACCCCGCTGCCACCATTGCCACTGATCGTATTGCCAAAGATGTGGGGCGACGCGCCCACGAGGTGTATACCATCGCCGCCATGCTGCCGGATCGTATTGTCGCGCAGCAGATTGTCGGGGGCCGGATCGCCCGGCGCAGGCGTGTGGCGCAGCGTGCGATCGGCAAAGATGCCGTGGTTGCGGTTCAGTTCAATCGTGTTACGCAGCAGACTATTGTTGGTTGTACCCGGCGCAAGATTCTCCCCCTCGAGCCAAATCCCGTGGTTGTTATTGTGGGCAATCTGGTTGCCGAAGGCGTCGTTGGTTGGATGGCCAACGAGGTTGCCATTGGCCGCGCGACGCAGCACGATGCCGCTGCCCTGATTGGCCAGCATGCTCCCATCAAGCGCCACGCCGATCCGGTTACCGCTGACGACATTATTGCTGGGCGGCTGATCGGACACATGGAAGTGCGTACCGCCCAGCACGATGCCGCTGCCACTATTGCCACTGATCGTATTGGCCTCAGCCGCGTCATCCACGCCATTGCCATCAGTGCCAATCAGGTTGCCGTGCGCCCCGCCGGTAGCGAGGATACCATTGGCATTGGGCAGCGCCCCGTTGCCCGTCATGTCGGTGCCGATCAGGTTACCCTGGATCTGCGTAGCACGCACGCCCGGGCCAAGCAACTGGATGCCATCGGCCCCACTCGCCGCGATCACATTGCCGACGATCAGCGTCCCCTCGATCACCCCATGGCTGGCGCTCGTCCCCTCGCTACGCAGCACAATGCCGCGCGCATTGCCCCGCGCCTGCATGCCGCTCGCATCGGTGCCGATGTAGTTCCCGCGCACCTCATTGCCACTGAAGTTATCGCTCACCGACGCATTAATCCGCACCCCACCCTCAAAAGCGGCACCGACCTGACCATTGGCCGCGATGCGATTGGCTTGCACCAGGTTGCGCGAACCGGTAATGTAGACGCCTTCATCACCATTGCCCAGCGGCGTCGTGCCATTCGCGCCTAGACCAATATGGTTCCCAATGACCTCGTTATCGCTACTCCCACTGAGGTTCACACCACTGCCTAGATTCGCGCCAATGATGTTACGCTCATAGGCCATGATGCCGCCAATGGTATTGTTACTGCTGCTAATGGCAATAATGCCCGCACCACTATTGCCTAGCGCCCCGAGGCCATTCGCTGTGGTGCCAATATAGTTCCCCTGGATCGTGTTGTTATTTGAGGCATTGAGGGCAATCCCACGACCTCTCGGACTAGAACCTATCTGCCCGCTCACTAGGTTGTAGCGGATCGTATGGTTGCCTGCACCCACCACAAAGACGCCGTAATGGTTGGGTACCGCCGCATCACCCGCCGCATTCGTGCCGATGAAATTGCACTCAATGGTGCTACTGCCACCAGACGGGTTGATACGCAACGCGGTGGCCTCACTCGTCTGGTAGCCTTGCAACACAAGGCCACGGATGGTCGCCGCGCTATTGAGCGTCAGCAGGCCATCAACGCTAGGCAGACCATCAGGAATCGCCGCCCCATTGAGCACCACCTGCAGCGCCGACGGCACCCCGTTGCACGGCGCGCCATTGAGACCATCAAGCGTCATTGTTTGCGTAATCGGCGGCAGCGGCGTCAACAGATCGATCGTATGCGGCCCCACGCCCACCAGCGCAAAATTGATCGTATGCGGCCCCGGCAGATCATTCGCATCGAGCATCGCCTGACGCAGCGAACCAACCCCACTATCGTTCGTATTGTTTACTGTGAAGGTAGCCGCACGCGCAGGCGTTGCCGGCCAGAGTAACATGCTCAACCCGAAGAGCAGCAGGATCAGCCGATGGCTAGGACGCATAGGGGACTCCTCAATTCACGTAGCGGTTGCTCACTTGAACGTAAGCGGCAATGGTCTTTGCCCTATTATACGTCCCAGCGGGGAGGCGGCAGAGGGCTACGCCCTCCGCCGCCTCCCCGCTGGGATGGGGCATGGCCCCAAACTCCATTTTCTGTTCCATTTTGGCGGCTTCGCCGCCAAAACGGAACAGAAAAAAACCATTTTGCGCGTCCAACCGTATCTTTTGGCCCTTTTTTGCGGTATATACATAGGAGCATGAAACGGTCTTGCTCCACGACCGTGATGAGAAGGGCGTTATGGCTGAAACCAACCACCCCTTGAAGCGTCTGGTGACCATGGCCGCTGATGATGTTGCCGCGTGGCTCTGCGCTGAACCCGTGCGCCAAGTACGCACGAAACCGAGTATGTTGCCGCCCCCGCCGGATGAACTCGATAGCGATCTAGTCTTTTTTGTCACCTTGGAGCATGGCCGTGAAGTGATTCTCCACCTTGAATTCCAAGGGCCGGGAAGCAGACGGCCCATGCCGTTGCGCATGCTCGACTACCAGACGCGGCTCGCCGCGACCTACCCGAACATGCCTGTTCACAGTGTGGTATGGTATGTGGGTGGGGCTGGGGTGCGCGACAAGGGCGCACATCAGCGCACCAACCTAGCGGGCCAGATCTATCTCGCGTGGTCGTACCACGTTATTCACTTCGACCAACTGGATGGCGAGGCGCTTTTGGCCTTGAACCGCCCAGCCCTGCTGGCGCTGATCGGGCAGACGCGCCTGCGTGATCCCAAACCCATCCTGACCCAAGCGGTACGCCAGATCATGGCGCATACCAGCGGCGAACGCCAAGAGCAGATCTTGGCCGAACTTCTCCTCTTATGCACGGATAAGGAGCTTGCAGCAATGGCCGAACAGATTATCCGCTATGATCGCTACGGCATCCCCGAATCCCCCTTGATCAGCAAGTGGAAGGAAGAGGGGCGTGTGGAAGGAATTGAGGAGGGCATGGAGAAGGGTATCGAGAAGGGTATCGAGAAAGGCATGGAGAAAGGCATGGAGAAGGGTATCGAGAAAGGCATGGAGAAGGGTATCGAGAAGGGACATCTTGAACTGTTGTTGCGTCTCCTCACGCACCGCTGTGGACCGCTGAGTGCCGAGCTTACCGCACAAGTGCAAGCCCTCACCTCAATCCAGATGCTCGAACTCGCCGATGCACTGCTCGATTTCGCTGGTCGCGCTGATCTGGAGCAGTGGCTGGCACAGTCGGCGCCATAGCGGTTGCAAAGTCACGCTAGGTTCAGGTAGTCTCCGCCTTCAAGGGCGGAGAGAACATTCGCTCGGCAAGCCACGGATAGGTGATTGACATGCCACGTAATGGCCCTCACCCCCTGCCCCCTCTCCCACGTTATGGGAGAGGGGGGGAAGAGAGCGAGATTCTTGCTTTGCGCTGCGCTCTCCCCTCATCCCTCATCCCTCATCCCCTATCCCACGCCGCCAACACCAGCCGCGCCGTCCGGTACTCGCCGTAGAGCTTCGTCTCTTTCTCCTTCAACACCCGAAAGGTCTCGCCAGGAAACTCAGGGCCATGCACGTCGCTCGGATCAAGGATGTAGCACAATTCGTCGCGGGTGAGCCCGTAGAGCTTGGCGATGCGTGCATCCAATTCGGCGCGGATCACCGCCCGCCGCGTTTCGTTCCAGCGGAAGGGCGGGAACGGTGCAGCGGAAGGGCTATTTGACGCAAAGGCGCTAGGGCGCAAAGGCTCCGGCTGTTCTTCTGTTCCTCTGTTCCTCTGTTCTTCGCTCTGTTCTTCCCACCGCCCCCGCAACACCTCCCGCATTCCCGCATCCGCTTCGTTCCACACGTCCTCCGCAAACGCCTGCATGTCCCACGCCGTATAAACCAACTCCACCACACGCGGGACGATGTAGGCCATGTCCGCATCCGTGAAGGCGTCGGGCGGCAGGACGGGGAGTTGGTTGACGATGAAGAAGTTGAAGTTGGTTCCACCAACTTTATTGCGAGCAACAAAATCAAAAGCAATACTGCTTAAGCATGAGATTAAGCAACAAGCAAGAACTGCACCACCTTCCAATGTTGTAATAGGAACACTATTGCCAAAGGCTGCTAGGGGCAAAAGACTAAAAATAGCAGTTCGTTCATTAGTAACATTGGTAATACCACGAAAGCCCAAGAGCCACTCCCGCGCCCAGCGTCCGGCGAGGCGTTCCTGCACGTCGGCGGCGGGCACCCAGTAGCGCGGCGTGATGCGTTGGTAGGGGTCGGCGAGCTCGACGGGGGTGAGGTCGCGGGTTTGGGGGCTTGCGGGGGCGGGCCTCACCCCCCTGCCCCCCTCGCCCACGTTGTGGGCGAGGGGGGTGAGCGAGTTGGCTTCTTGGGAAACCCCACGCT
>RSAS01000345.1 GCA_003934145.1 Candidatus Viridilinea halotolerans
TCCCAATCACCTATCCGTGACTTGCCGAGCGAATGTTCTGTCCGCCCTTAAACGTCTCCCCGCCTCCCGCCTCCTCCGCCTCCTCCGCCTCCCGCCTCTTCGCCTCCTCCGCCTCCTCCGCCTCCTCCCTTGCCATCCAACCAAAAATATTGTACCATGTACCCATCCCCCCCTAATGCAAGAATAACGCACAGGCTTTGTTACAAATCATACAAAATGTATTGCGCATTTCTTTGCCTAGCTTACCATAAAGTTTTAGTACTAAGAAGGCTTTTTTCTTGCGAAACGACAACACAAGTAAGGGGCAACGGCGGAAATTGCGGGTCTAAGTAGTGGCGATTTCACTGATTGTAGTGGGATGGCAACCATACGTAACGCTTGGTTCATATGAGCCACTTTTATTGACACCCCTCCCCATTCATGGTACTATTGCGTCACATCCATGGATAACCCGTTAGGGACTTAACTGTCACGCCCTTTGCTATTTAAGCAAAAAGCGCCGGAGGCGAAATGCTCTGGCCTTTCTCAAAAACTCGCTTGCCCGCTTTGCGCACTCTGTTGAGCGCTCCGCTCCTGGAAAGGTACCGATGCGAACCCTTATCTTTACGGGCAAAGGCGGCGTCGGCAAAACTAGTGTCGCCGCAGCTACTGCGTTGCGCGCTGCCGACATGGGCCTCCGTACATTGGTTATGAGTACGGATCCGGCCCACAGCCTTGCCGACTCGCTGGATCTTGAGGGGCCACTTGGCCCCGAACCGGTGCAGATTGCCCCTAACCTGCACGCCCTTGAGGTGAGCATCCACCACGATATCGAGTCCAACTGGGGTATCGTCCGCGAACACTTCGCCCAGTTGATGGCCGAACAAGGTGTCGAGGGTATCCTCGCCGATGAGATGAGCATTCTTCCCGGTATGGAAGAGGCTTTTCCTCTCATTCGTATCAAGAAACACAAGGATGAGGGCGATTTCGACCTTCTTGTGATTGACTGTGCACCTACTGGTGAGACGCTCCGCCTCCTTTCGGCTCCCGAAACTTTCAAGTGGGCAATTAATATGCTCCGTGGGGCCGAGAAATTTGTAATTAAGCCGCTGCTTCGCCCGATGGGTAAACTCAACCCCGCGCTCGGTAAAATGATTGCGCCTACCGAGGTCTATGAGGCGGTTGATGATATGTTTGCCCAGATGGTGGGTGTCACCGAGGCATTGACCAACCCCTTGGAAACGTCGGTGCGCTTGGTCATGAATCCCGAAAAGATGGTCATCAAAGAGAGCCAACGTGCGCTCACCTACCTCTCAATGTATGGGATGACCGTTGACACCGTGGTGGTGAACAAGATTCTTCCTGTTGACCAAGACAGCGGCTATCTGAACCATTGGAAGGATGTCCAGCAGCGCTATCTGCAAGATGTTGAGCACTCCTTCGCCCCGCTGCCGATCTACCACGTCCCCTACTATGCCGAGGAGGTCGTGGGGCTTGATAAGCTGCGAGCCATGAGCCGCGACATCTATGGCGATGCGGATCCGACGGCGATTGTCTACAAAGAGTCGCCCATGGACTTGGCGAAGCTTGATGATGGCACCTATCGCATCAAGATTAAGCTTCCCTTCGCTGATGTCAACCAACTCGACCTGTTCCAGAATGGCGATGAGTTGGTGATCCAGATCGGCGACTTCCGACGCATCATGACTCTGCCCGTCAGTCTGGCGGGTCAAGAGGCGGGGCAGGCGGAGATGGAGGGCGACTGGTTGATCGTGCCCTTTTATGCCGCCGACCGGGTGAGTTCGTAGTCGTTGTGTTACACTGGGGTCTATCGGGGCTTTGTCCCGTTAACCTAATATTGGGTTCTCTAGGTTAAGGAGGTGTACGGATGGCCGTCACACGAGGTTGGTTCTCGGAGTCGGCTGGGCAGGTGGCGCAGATTGGCGACATCATGTTCCAGGGACACTGGCAGTGGGTGTCGAACGCCCTGCAGGCCACGTCGGCTGCGGTCGAGACCATTAACCGCAACGCGTATCCGGGCATCGCCCGCAGCGGTAGCGGTGAGGGTAGCTTCAGCACCCCCGATGTGGGCTTCCGCCCGAAGCGCATTCGCTCGCGCTTCAACCGCTAGGTAGGAAGGTAACAGGTTTCAGGTCGCAGGTTCAAGCACCTACGCTGGGATTTGCGACCTGAAACCTGAAACCTGTCAGCCTAGAAAGTGTCCTGATGATCAGTCTGCTCTACCACAGCCATACTGTTGTTCCAGCTCATCTCGCTGAACTAGAGGAATTGGGTCTGATTGAGCCTGATGAGCAGATTTTGGTCGCTCTTGATGGCGTCCTGCTGGATGCTCAAGGCCGTCGGTTGAGTGGCCCGACGCTCTATGATTATTGTTTGATTAGTAGTCTCCGCATCATTCTCTGGGCGCGTGACTACGGTCGCCACGTCTGCTACGCCTTTCCCCTTGCTGAGTTGACGACTATCGCGGGCGAAGGGATCGATCCCCTCCACGCTCAGCTTGATCTCTCGTTTACCGCTCCCGATGAAGACGAGCAGTGCTTTACCCTTGCACTGTTGCCCCTCGCTAGTCTCCATCCCGCTGTCCAACTGCTGCAACTCGCCCGTGACACTGCGCGTGCCCTCGTTGGCCAAGAACTTGATGCCTACGAGGCCGGCGCTGAGATCTTGGCTGTGCTGAGTGAGCAGATCTATGGCGATGCTGATGGTTTGCGCCCCCACGAGACACCCTATCGCTGGCCGGGTGCGTCCTCATCCCAGACGATTGTAGCCCCCGCGCCCGAATTTAATGTTGACCCCAATAGCTTGCCTCCTGGTCAGGTGTATACCGCGAGTCGTATCGCTCGTTCTGCTTGGGATACCCTGCGACGCTCGATTCGTGAGGCCGATATCTCGATGCCTTTTGACGTCAATGGCAGTAGTCTGCGTGATTTGACCGAAGCAGTACGCGCTATTAACGATCTCGTTCATACCGTCGCTAGTAATCCTAGTGCCCAACAAATGGCTATGGCATTCATTAATCGCCAAGCTGGGCAGGCAGGTTTTGCTGGTGGCTTTGCTGCATCTGCTGATCCTGCCCCAGAAAGTGCATCCGCACCTGACGCTTTTGATGATGCTCCCGTTGACGCCCCTTTTGCGTCTGCACCGTCAAGTTACCACGAAATTCCCTTGCGACGCCGTGAGTCGAATCCTGAACCTGCGCAACAAACCCCTAAAACTGAACCTTTACGCCCCGCTGTTGCCGATGCTCGCCGTACTGGCCGTGAATCACTTGACGCTGAGCCGGTTCCTGACCGTCGCGAAATTCCGCTGCGCCGCCGCAGCGGGTCAGGTAGCTCCAATCCCTTCGCCCCCCACAGCCACATGCCCGCCTCCATGAGTGGATCGGGTGACGCCGGAGCCGATGATCGCTGAAGGCCGACCGCCATCTTCGGTGGGGGGTTGGGGGCTTGGCCCCCAAAAGCAATCAAAATTGTGTTTCGCGGGGGGGGCAGCACCCCTCCGTGCCTCCCCACCAAAGGGGGCCACGTCTGTAGTACTATGCGCTATCGCCACTAGATAGGGAATGACTATGAGTACTCGCCCGTATCTCGGAATCAACGTCAATGCGGCCAGCGTCGAGGAGATGCTCCACCGCGGCCTGATCGAGGAGGGCGAGACGTTGCTCGCACTTTTCGATGGCGTGCTCCTTGATGATCGCCGCCGTCGCGTTGGGGGCTTCTCGCTCTCTGATTTTGTTGCCCTTACCGATCGCCGCGTCGTTACATGGGCGCGTGGCTTCTTTAATGATGCCGTTGATGGCTTTGAGTGGAAAGATGTGGACGTTGTTCAGGCTGAGACCTGGGACCCCTGGCATGGGCGGGTGATCCTCGCCTTTCGCCTTCCCGCCGTCGCTCCCCGTAAGCGCCGCATTGCGGTCAATGGCTCCCACGAAGAACCTGGTAGCAGTGAGCGCCTCGTTACCAATACCTTCGACTTCATGCCCGCCGATGATGTCAATACCTTCTCCCATATGGTGGAACTGATCGGCGATAAGATTTTGGCTGGCGTTACGAGCGAGGATCTGATCGCGGCGTTTGTTGAGGAATTCCCGGTTGCTGATCGTACCCCCCTCCAGCCCTTCTTTACCCAGCCCGAAGTTCCTGCTCCGCCGCCGGAACCGGAGCCGGTGGTCGAAGAGAAGCCTCGCCGCAAGCGCTGGTGGCCCTTTGGTGGCAATGACGATGAACCACAGGAGCAGGAGCAGGTGGTTACCCCAGCCAACCTCATTGCGGCCTATGAAAACCAGCGCACGGGGGTGCCTGCTGGCAGCGGCACCTCGCCCCTGATGACGCCGACTCCCGCGAGTTCGCTCGCCCACATGTCCGAACAGCCGAGCATGTATCAGGTCAGTCGCTCGCTGCGCCTTGCCCTTGAGGTGCCGCGCAAAATGGCACGTGGCGCTCGACGCGCCGTTAGCGCAGTGAGTGGGGCCACCGAGATGGTGGGGAATATGCAGGATCCGCGCGTGCGCCGCACTGCCATGCGTGGCATCTACCAGGCCGCTGCCCAGCACGAAGCCCAGGGAGGGCCCTTCGCGCCTGTGGTGCCGATGGTGCGGGCAGCAGTACGCCTCGCTGAGCACGACGAGGATACCTCCAATCAAAAGCAGTCTAAGCGCGTACAGGTGCGCTCCTCCGTGCGCCGTGCGCCCCCCTCGTCCATCGTAGAACCCCAAGCCGAGCCACCAGCCGAGCAGCAGGAGATCCAGATCCGTCGCTCCGTTGCGGTGCGTCGCGCCCCCCCTTCAACTGTGGTAGCGCCAGCGGTTGATGAAATGGGTGGGCAGCCAGAAGCGCAGTCCCGTCGCTCCATTACGATGCGCCGTGCAGCCCCTTCCACCGTTGTCCCCCCGACCGCCGAAGAATTGCTTGAGCAAACTGAGCCACAGGTGCGCCGCTCCATCACCGTGCGCCGTGTCGCCGATGCCGCCCCCCCCGCTGAAGTTGCCCCCCAGACGAGCCGCACGATTGCGATTCGTCGCCGCGAAAGCCCGGCTGCGCCAGTTGCCGCCGCTGAGCCGCCGGAGAACGCTACACCTGAGTCTGCCACCGAGTCGTTTTCTGCCAGCAGTGAGCATGTTGCCGCTGCTACAGCGCCCGAAGCTGCGCGTGGTGCGCCAGTGCGTCGCATCACCGTTGGCCGCCCTGATCGTGCCGCTAGTGAGGTTGAACCCGCTGGCGCTCCTAAAGTCGTTAGCTACAATGGCAATGGTATGCACCACTCCGATGATTAAGCAGCGGGTGGGGCATGCTTTGCCCTAAAGTACTCTACCTATGACGCGTGTCATTATCTACTCGGGCAAGGGCGGTACCGGCAAGACGACGATTTCGGCGGCTACGGCTGCGCTCTTGGCCCAAAATGGGCGCCGTACCCTTGTGCTTTCGAGCGATCCGGCCCACTCGCTCGCCGATGCCCTCGGCGTTGCGGTGAGCCGCGATCGCCCGACGACCATTGCGCCTGGGCTCTACGCCCTCGAAGTTGATACCATTTATGAGTGGCGTCATAACCTCGGAGGCTTCCAGCAGTTTGTGGCTTCGACCTATTCGAGTCGTGGGATTGATCGCTCGACTGCTGCCGAGTTGGCGAATCAGCCCGGGCTTGATGAAATCCTCGCCCTTCAGCGCGTCATGAGCGAAGCGCAGAGTGGCCGTTGGGATGCGATTGTGCTCGATACCGCGCCCACCGGCAATACCCTGCGCCTTTTGGCCTATCCGGAGATGATCATCGGCGGCGATGCAGGTAAGAAATTCTTCCGTGTCTATCGCGGCCTTGCTAACTTCGCCCGCCCCTTCAAGCGCGATCTGCCCGATGACCGCTTCTTCGATGAGGTCGGCGGTCTGCTTGAACGCATGGAGCAACTCGCCAATTTTCTGCTTAGCCCCGACATCTCGCTGCGCTTGGTGCTTAACCCCGAAAAGTTGCCCCTGCTCGAGACCCGTCGCGCCTATACCTTCCTCAATCTCTATGGCATGATGGTGGATGCCGTCGTTGTCAATAAGATCTTGCCGCTGCGTGAAGATCTTGGCCCCTACTTTGACTACTGGGTCAAGTTGCAACAGGGCTACCTGCAGGAGATTGATCATAGTTTCACGCCCACGCCCATCTTTCGCACTACCCTACAAGAGGGTGAACCGATTGGCTTGGCAGCGCTTGAAACGGTTGGCCATGCTACCTTTGGCCAAGCCGACCCTGGGGCGATTCTTTTTGATGAGCGCCCCATCTGGCTCGAACAGTGGAACGAAGAGGGCGAAGCGGGTCAGTTTGATCTCTGTCTCAAATTACCCTTTGTTGACGAAGGTCAGACGGTGGAATTGGCACGCAGTGGCCCCGATTTGACACTTAACGTTGATCGCATCCAACGCACTATTGCCCTCCCTCGCATCCTCTACAACTGTACGATGGGCGACCATCGCTATGAAGATGGGGTCCTCCGCTTGGAATTCCGCGAAGGTCTTGCCTTGAATGAAGATGATGCGTCGGTTGATGCGCCCGATGAGTTGCGCGTTGAGGCCGCTTAATGCCAGTGACAAGTGCTGAGTGATGAGCGGGAGGGATGGCGTTGTTGTGCGCTTTAGCATCAGTGCTGGCGCGGCCCGCTCAACAGGAACTGACATCCTATGAATTTGTTGATCTTTTCGGGTTTTAATCAGATTCTCCAGAGTGCTGCAGCGCTCGCTTCGGCATGTCACGCGGCCCGTCGGGGTCAGCGTGTCTTGCTGGTTTCGGTTGGCCCCGCACACCTCACGGGTGCCCTGCTCGGTCAGAATTTGGGGCCACGCCCGCTAGAATTAGAATCCCACCTCGCAGCGGTTGAGGTCGATCCGCTGGATGAGATTGGTTCGCGTTGGGACGAAGTGCGCCCTTCGTTGCGCAGCGGCATCACCGCCCGCTTGCGTGATCTTGCGCCCGAAGAGTTACCCTCCTTCCCCGGGATGGATGCCATCGCTGGCCTCTTGGTGGCCGAAAAGGCACGCCATAGCGGACACTTCGATCTGGTCATCCTCGACGGCCCCTTGGCCGAAGGACTGGTTCGCGCCGTCTCGCTACCCGATGTGCTGCGCTGGTTTACCCGCCTGATTGTGGGCATCGACCGCGGCCCTGGCCGTTCGCGCTCCTCACAAGATGCCGCGATGATTCCGGCGGCCCTGTTGCCCCCCAGTGCCTTCGCACCACTGCAGGATCTGCGGGTGGAGTTGGAGGCGCAACGGGCGCGGATCGATGCCGCTACGGGTTCTCGCGTGCGCCTCGTCGTGACTCCCGAAGAGTTGAGTATGCCCGGTGTCCCCATCAGCCTCACTTCGCTGGGACTCTACGGCATGGCGGTGGATGAAGTCATTGTGGCGGGTGATTTGGGTAAGGTGAGCGAGGCTTCCCGCGAAACCTTCTCGCCCGAAGCAAGCAGTGTACGCCCCCGCTTGCGCGTTGGCCCGGTGGCGACGGAGATCGCCAACCGCGATGCGTGGGCGCTGCGTGGCGCTGAACTCTACCATGATGGCGAAGTCTTCGATCCCAACCTCACCAAGCACCCGCCGACGGGTGAGCGTGAAATGAAGCTTTACATACCCTTCCTTGATCCCAAGACGCTCGATATTGCCTTGTCCAGTGAGGAGGTTGTGGTGCAACTCGGCCCGCTGCGCCGCCATGTTCTGCTGCCCGGCATTGTCACGGGTGGACGGTTGCGCGCGAAGGTGGAGCCCGCTGAAGTGCTTCGTCTTTGGGTTGAATAGCATTCCTAACAGATGAGGGAGGTGCCGGGATGGCTAGCCGCAGCGAAGAGATTGTGGATGCCGCCGTACATGGGTCTGATGCCCTTGGCTCGCCCCTGGCTACCGCCAAGTATCGCACCTACTATGCTGAAGTTACTGCGAAACTCGCAAGCAAACTGAGCAATCGTGAACGGGTGCGCTATGAAGCCGAAAAGCACCTGATGGATCAGGCGCGTTTCATTGAAGCCAACGGCGTGGTACATCACTACATGGATCTAGGGCCAGCTACGGGCGAGCCGTTGGTGCTTGTCCATGGCTGGGATTGCTCGGCCTACTGGTGGCACCATATTCTTGATCCGCTAGCGGAGGCTGGCTATCGCGTGATTTGTTACGATCTGAAAGGCCATGGCTTTTCAGATAGCGATCCGGGCCAAAACTACACTGTGTCCGGCTTTAGCGCCGATCTCTTTGCTTTCACCCAAGCTCTTGGCCTAGAAAAGCACCACGTTGCCGCTTTTTCACTGGGGGCGTTTGTATCGCTTCACTACGCCGATGCCTACGCTGAACGGGTGCTTTCACTGGTATTTTTCAACTTTAGCCTGATCCCGCACAATCGCCTGGCTTCGTTTTTAACGCCACCTACCCTCAATTTGGTCTTCAACAAGGTGCTCCGCCCCATTGAACGACGTGGCCTCTGGTGGATCCCCTACATCTACGTTCTGCTGGTCATGGCGAAGAATACCGCACCAATAAGCGATGTAAAATTGGCAACGCTGAGTCTGCGCTGCTGCGACCCGGCTGCCGTCTTGGTTTCGGCGCAAGAGTTGGCCCGCCGCGAAGTGCTTGATGCCGTAGGCGAACAAATGGCGCGCGTGCAGCAGCCGACCCTACTGGTGGCTGGTTCGGGCGACCCGATTATGCGCCCCGACGGGGGGCGCAAGCTGATGACATTGGCACCTAATGGCCAGTACCTTGAGGTGCCGCGCTGCGGCCATCTCATTCTCTTTGAACTCCCTGAGCAGGTGATTCAGATTTTGCGGCTCTTTTTGCGCAGTGTGCGCTAAGATTCTTTGGGGCTATGCCCACATCCCATATTTCTTATTTCGTGTTGACGGCGAAGCCGTCAACACGAAATAAGAAAAAATGTTTATTGGCGGCGAAGCCGCACCCCACCGGAGGAGGAATAATCTATGCAGCTGGTGCTTCGTGCTAATGGCCAGCAGGCAACAATCAATATGGACAATGCTGGTAGTCAAGTACTGGTGGTTGGTCAGTACCGCTACCGTCCGTCGCATATGGCGCACAAGGTACGTCGCTTGGCGCATACCATGTGGGGGAGCGAACTTTCGAGTGACATCCTCAATGAGCGCATGACTTTTGAGGCGCTTGATGGCGGGCGCACGAGCGGCCCCTGGATCGATAGCGGTAGCTTCTCGCCGCGCAGTGGCTCGTTTGTGAGCTTGGGGCGTTGGGACGAAGATGGCACCGTCGGCATTGCGTTGCACGAGTTAGCCCACGAGATGCATATGCGCCGTGGTGGCTACGACGATTCAGATGGCGTGATGCGCGAAGCGGTCTCACTGATGGCCGAGCGTGAAGCGGGCCTGCGACGCCTCTTTGAGCGTGAACCCTACTACACCGCGAGCAACCTGGTCAACCAACTGATGGATCTGAAGGCCTTTGGGCGCCAGCCCTTTACCCGCCGTTGGAACGAGTTGATGGATCTCACCACCGATGTCGCCCTCTCCGATCTGGTCAACTACTACCTCGACAAGAGTGAGCGCGTGGGACTGGAGAAGTGGCTCAAGAATTTCACACCCGATGTCGATCTGCGCGATGCCCTTTTGGGCAAGTTGGCGGTGGTCGCGCTGCGCTATAGCCTCGATCTGCGCCGTCAATTGCTCAGCCGTCTGGTGCGCTGTAGCCCGTCGCTCGCCCCTGATCAGGTGGCCTACATCCTAGACTCTATTGTTACGCTTGACCGGCGCTACCCAGGCGATGATCTCGGGCGCATCATTGACTTCTGCTTTGCGCCCCACACCCGCCAGCGCCGCCGTCTATTTGCCTTTGGGTAGGGCTGGCGCAACGCAGTTTACGCGCTGGCCCACGCCTTGCACGGAGAGGATACCGGTTATGCCCGGCCCACAGTCGTACAGTTGGATGCCGACTTAGTTGCGTACGTTTCTCGATGCAAGGAGAGGATACGGTTATGCCCGCCCCACAATCTTACAGTTGGATGCCCGACTGGTTGCGTAAGTTTCTCAACCTTGACGGGGAGATGCCAACCTATCGCTCAAGCAGCGATGCCACCAATGCGCCCGCGACGCGTTCTGCTCCGAGTTATACTCCATCACAGCAGAACGCCACGGGCCATACGCCTACGCCGCCGTCCTATGCACCTGCCCAGCCCTCGTGGCAGCCGGTGCGCATGGATGACGGGCAGGGTCTGAGCTTCAATAAGCCGCCGCGCACCAAGAATGAGGGCACGTCCGAAGAGGACTCCACTGAGCAGAGCGAGCCTGAGCGCGTGCGCTTCGTTGGCCCCACCTCTGGCGCTGAGCCACCCTCGCGGCTTGATGCCAATGGCAACATTGTGCCGGTTGAGGGCTATGTCCAACCGGTTAGTTATATGCTGCGCGGTTTTGTGCGTGGTGCGCTTCCGCCGCAAGGGCTCGAGCAGTTCACCCGCGAGGTGCGGGCGACAACCACCGACGTCTGGAACTTTTACAGCTATTGGACGCGCTTCCAGACCGACGACTTTGTGCGCTTCGGACGTGGCGTAGTGACTTCGATCATCGAGAGCCTGCCCAGCCCCGACGCCCTCAGCGCTCCCCACAGCGGGCGCATCCGGCGGGCAATCAAGGTCAATGCGCCCAATGGCAATGGGCACCATGGCCATGGCGACAAGAAGGACAAAGAGGCCGAAGAGGAGTAGGGGGCATGGGAGAACCATGCAACGTAACTCTCTGGCGTACCTGCCGACGGGGGTTCGGGGGGGGGGTAGCCCATGCGCATTACGTTAAGCCTCTGGCGGGCAGGGCGGCGGAGGCTTGGCCCCCGAAAAAATCCCCCTTCCGGCGGGGTTTAAGGGGCCGCAGGCCCCTTAAGTTAGTGCGTGTGGGGCGATTTGCCCCACAGGTTTTGGTTGCACCCAGGTAGTTTGACCAAGGAGCAATAATGGCCCGACCGATTGTCCTGATGGGTGGTTGGCTCTCGGCCCCCCAAGATTATCTGCGCATGGCGCGCATCTTGGCTGCGGCACCCTACAACCGCGTGGTCTATATCACTGACTTCACGCGCGGCGAGTGGTCGGTGCTGCGCGATCCCAACTTCTCGCCAGTGCTTGACGTGTTGGCGCGCACGGTGCAGTTGGCGCTGGAAGAGACGGGGGCCGAGCGTGTGGATCTTATTGGCCACAGTGCGGGCGGGCGCGTTGCACGCACCTACCTGGGCCACTTGCCCTATAATGGCGTCACCTACGATGGCCAACGTTATGTGGCGAGCCTGACGACGTTAGGGACGGCGCATGCTACCTACGAGATCTGGGTAAAACAGTTTGCACGTGAGATCAACGAGCGCTATCCGGGTGCCTTCTACAAGCACATACGCTACACCTCGGTGGCCGGGCGTAGCGTATTGGGGCGGCGCATCGGCAATGGCGAGGAGATGTTGGCCTTTCGTTCCTACGCGACAGCCTTTGGTGATGGCAATCAGCTTGGCGATGGCATCATTCCGACCCACTGCTGCTACTTGGAGGGGGCCAATAACATTATGCTCCAAGGGGCGCGCCATGCGCCCTATAATGCGCCCTTTAAGTGGTACGGTGCGTCGGGCGTGATTCCGCTTTGGTACGAGGGTGTGGCCTAGCCGGTTGCGGCCTGATGTTTTACATATACGCTTTTTGTACTATAATACAAAACTGATGGCGTGAGAGTCCACCTCCCAGGCGTGCCTGGGCGTTGCAGCAGAAGGAAAGATGGTAATGACGACAGAGCAGGTGCAGTTTCGCTGCAATCCGAACTGCCGCTGCATGGAAGATGATGCAGAGTTGTACCGTGCTACCGAACGGGCCTACGAGATGGTCTTTAAGGGAACGGTAGATTTCTTTGTCATTAAAGCAGCCTACGACCTGGGGCTATTTGAGGCGATGGCGGGTGGGCCACGTGCCCTGGATGATCTCGCGGAGACGACGGGGACGGTGCCGATTCGCCTAGAGCGCCTGTTGATCACGATGGAGAAGGTGGGCTTGACGCAGCCGGTCGAGGGCGCTTGGGCGCTGACCCGTTTTGCGGAGCAGTTCTTCACGGCGCCTGAGGAGCATCGTAATCTGACCATGTTGCCCTTCGTGAGCTACATGGTTGATCTGATCCAGAGTTTCTACGCTAATCTGGCCGATGTGACGCGGGGCAAGATGGACTTTACGAGCCATGTGCCGCATCCGCCGCGCACGCGTGAGGATAGCATCTTCTACGAAACGATTCACCGTAGCAATATTCACTTTGTGCTGAAGCTGTTGCGCGATCATGCCGATCTTACGGGTGTAAAGCGCATGATTGACGTTGGCGGCGGCATCGGTGACATCGCGGCCTCGTTGTGTCAGAAGTACCCGGAGTTGAATGTCACGCTGATCAATCTGCCTTCGGCGCTCGATTTGGTGCGTGAGAATGCGGCAGAAAAGGGTTTGACCGGACGTTTGGAGCCGGTGGCGATTGATATGTACCGTGAGCCCTATCCGCAGGGTGATGCGGTCATTTTTGCACGTATTCTCTACCCGATGAATCGCCAATTCTGCACGATGATGCTCCAGAAGGCGCATGCTGCGCTGGCGCCGGGCGGCAAAGTGATGATCATTGATATGGTAATTAGCGATACCGAAAAGCCCAACTACGACTACTTGACCCATTATGTCTGTGGGATTGGGATGAACTTCTCGGTGCTCGAATTCAAAGATCACGCCCTCTACAAGGAATTGTTGCAAGAGTTGGGCTTCCGCGACATCACGGTAACCGAAGGCTATGAGCACGTTCTTTACCAAGCCGTAAAGGCGTAGTACGGCGTATGGTTTCTACTACTGACAAACAGGTGTCGCTCGGCAAAAAGATACGGGCTCATATTGAGCTTGCCGATCCGGTGACTTGGTTCTCGCCTGCGATCATCACCATCTGTGGTGCCTTGGCCACCGGGGCGGCTTTCGCTTGGGACAGCGGCCTTGCTTGGGCGTGGATCATGTTGGGAGCGCTGATGACCGGACCGTTAGGGACGGGCTTTAGCCAGAGCATCAACGACTACTACGACCACGAACTTGATGCGATCAACGATCCCAAGCGCCCGATCCCAGCCGGTTTGGTGACGCTTCAAGAGGCGCGGTTCAACTGGATGTTCTTGGGTGCCGCGACCTTCTTGGTCTCACTGGTCTTTAATAATCCTTGGATCGTCTTCTTGGCGGTAATCGGCCTCTTCATCTCGGTGATTTATAGCAAACCACCGATTAAGTTGAAGAAGAACTACCTGTTTGGGCCGCCGGCGGTTGGTTTGGGCTACGTGACGATGAGTTGGTTGGCGGGGCATCTGATCTTTGCCCCTCTGACTTGGGCATCGTTTGCGGTTGCGGTGATCAACGGCACGATTGCGTCGGGGATGCTCTTCCTCAATGACATCAAGAGTGTCGAAGGGGATCGGCGACTTGGCTTGAAATCGCTGCCGGTGGCAATTGGTCTGCGGCCAACGTTGATCATTGCCTACTTAACAATTGGCATTTCTCAAGTTTTGTTGATGGTCTTGGCCTTCGCCTGGGGGTACTATTGGGGAGTAGGCTTTTTCTTGCTCTCGATTGTAGCGCCGATTTACAGTCAGATACAACTGTACCAGGAGCCATCGCAACGCAACTATATTCGGTATCTCGTCGCCAGCAACCCATTCATGGTTTTGACGCAAGTTGTGTCAGCATTTATGGTGGGGGGCTACTTTAATTAGCGGTGTTTCCGGGAGGTATGAAGGAAGAGGCTGGCCCTTCCTGTGCCGCCCCGCACACATCACATAAGAGGAGGTCGAACATGACGGAACCCACGGGTGAGGTGCGGGTGCGCAGCGTCCGCACGCCGCAGAGCAGTAACGCTTGGGAACAGGTGGCAGACGTGGCGGGTGGTGTCTTACGGATCGGTTTTGCGGTCACGACGCTGCCCTTGGCGCTGTTGCCGGCTGCGAGTCAGCAGCACATTCGCAATGCGGCCCAGGATATTATGCGCGCCGTAGTGACCCTGCCGGGCGAGTTCTCGAACATCGTGAGCGAATCGGTCGAGAAGTGGGCGGCAGAGCAGGGCGTTGATGGGCCTGACGGCGGCAAAGCCCCGAAGGACGAAATGTCGGACAAGTAAGAGAAGGGGAGCAGAAATATGAGTGACAAAGCGAGCGTCACGCGTGATGGGCCGTTCGAGATCGCGGCTGCGGTGGTGGGCGGGGTGGTGCGAACGGGTTTGACGGTGGCTTCGGTGCCGCTGGTGCTACTGCCGCGTGGCCCGCGCCGCCGCGTGCGCCGGGCGATGGTCGAGATTGCGCGGGCGGTAATTGTGCTGCCCAAGGAGTTGTCGAACCTTACCGAGCGTGTGGTTGATGACATCTTCACCGGCGCTCCGCCGACGTTGAACCTGCCGAGCTTGCCCAGCCCTGATCGTTTGGGCGAGCGGGCGCGGGCCTTTACCGAGCGCTTGGCGCGGGCCGCCGATGAGTTTGGCTCCAGCGTGAGCCGTGCCACTGGCCGTGCCGCTGATCAGGTCGAGAAGGTGTCGGCCAAGGTGGACGAGTGGGTGGACAAGCCCCCGACGGCCCCCAAAGCGTAAGAAGAGCGAAAGTTCTGCTTCGGCGTTGACCTCACGGGTCTGTAGACCTGTGAGGTCTTTCGTGTGTGGCGGGGGGGCCTACTCTATGGTATGCTAGAACTATGATTGCAAGCGATTGTAAGAATAGCATCCCTATGCAGATAGTCATTCTCGGCGCGGGCTACGCAGGGCTGCGTGCCGCCATTGATCTTGATCGGCTGCTGCGGCAGCGAGGACGGGACGATGAGGTGACCCTGGTTGATCAGCACAACTACCACCAGTTGGTGCAGGTGGTACATCTTGCGGCAACGGCGGCGATCCCCGATAAGAAGGCGATCTACGACTTGGCACCTTTGCTGAGCAATAGCAAGGTGCGGCTGGTGCAGGGGCGGGCGAACTTGATTGATCCGCTGGAGCGCCGGGTGGTGTTTGCGGATGGGAATAGCTTGACCTATGATCGCTTGGCGATTACGCTGGGGGCCGAGACGGCCTATGTGGGCGTACCAGGGGCACGTGAACATACACTGCCACTGCACACCTTTGCACATGCCTTGCGCCTGCGCGATCACGTTATTGCGCAATTTGCTGCTGCGGCGAAGGAGCGCGACACGAAGCAGCAGCGCATTCTACAGACGACAGCGATTGTGGGCGGGGGCTATACCGGCTGCCAATTGGCGGGCGAGTTGGTTACCTGGGCCGATGATCTCTGCCGTGAGAGTGGTGCGCCCCGGGCAGAGGTGCGCGTGGCGCTGATTGAACGAACAAACTATTTGTTGCCCCAGTTTGGCGATTGGGCGACGCAGGCCGCCGAGTTGGTGCTGGATCGCCAAGGGGTGAGCGTCTACCGTAATACGTTGGTAGAGGCAGTAGAACCCCAGATGTTACACATCCAGGGGGGGCGGGTGCTGCGTGCGGGTTCGATTGTCTGGGCAGCGGGCATCGCAGGCCCGGAGTTGCTGGCGCAATCGGGCTTGGCGGTGGAAGAGCATGGCCGGGTAATGGTGGATCGCTACCTGCGCGTGCAGGATCAAGCTTTGATCTTTGCGGCGGGCGATTGTGCTGCGGTGCCGAATAGCCCCGATCCGGGGACGGTACCGGCGACGGCGAGCTACGCGATGCGTCAAGGGGCGCACTTAGCGACCACCCTGTTGGCCGAAGTTGAAGGGCGCGCCCCGCGCCCCTACGAGCCGCTGAAACTGGGCGAGTTGGTCTCGTTGGGGCCACACTATGCCGTAGGCAATCCGTTGGGCCTGCCCATGACGGGCTACCCGGCGTTGTGGATGAAGAAGGGCGTAGAGCAGTACTATCGTTCCATTTTGGAGGATGGGACGTAGCCCCGGAGGGCTACGTCGAAGTCGTTGGGGCTGCACCCCAAGCCGTCATTTTTGTTGCTTTTTGGCGGCTTCGCCGCCAAAAAGCAACAAAAAAAGTTTTTCGGGGGAGGCTTCGCCTCCCCCGCACCCCCACCGGAGGTGGCGGCTGCCCCCAAGCCCCCGCCGGGGGGTGGGGGCTTGGCCCCCAAAAATTAAATAAGAACTTGAGCATTGCTTGCGGAGGATACCTGATGATCGTGCAAGAGGAGTGGGTCTCGATTCGGACGACGCCGGAGGTGGTAGAGCGCCACTTGACCCAGCCAGCGTTGATGGTGCGCTGGCGTTCGCCGTTGATCCAACTCGATCCGGTTGAGGGGGAATTGATGACCCTCGGGAGCACACACTGTCTGCGCATTTTGCCTTTGGGCATGGCGAGTTCGACCTATAAAGTCATTGAACGCGATGATCAGCATGTTTTGATGAGTATTACAGGCGTGTGGGAAGGCCAGGAGTTGTGGCGCTGGTTTGTGGATGGCACACGGGTGGTGGTGCAGAATCGGGTGGAGTATGAGGTAGCCAACCAGGGGTTGCGCTTCGTGGTGTTGGGGTTGGGTCGTTTCATTGCCGGTTTAGATATGCGTGTGCAACTCTTTCGGTTGCGCGAGATGATCGAGGGACCGCCAGGGTTTCGCTATGCGGAGACGCGCGGGCCGCAGAAAATCAGTGTTGAAGATTAGAATTTTTTGTTACGGCGGGGAAACAAAATTCCCCCGCCGCAACAAGCTACAAAAAGACGTAGGATTTGTTCTATGCCACGCATTGGATTAGCGGCAGCACTGGAGCAGTTTCATCCGAATGAGTTGTTGCAGCATTGTACCTTGGCCGAGCATTACGGCTTTGAGGGGGTAATGGCGGCGGACCACTTCCAGCCGTGGGTACCGGCGCAGGGCCATAATGCGTTTGCCTATAGTTGGATGGGCGCGTTGGGCATGGTGACGAAGGGAGATTTTGGACCGGGGGTGACCTGCCCGAGTTTCCGCACCCATCCGGCGGTGGTAGCGCAGGCGGCGGCGACGTTGGGGGCGATGTTTCCAGAGCGCTTTTGGCTGGGCCTGGGCAGTGGTGAGTTGCTGAACGAACATGTGGTCGCTGGAGTGTGGCCCGATGCGCTGGTGCGTTTTGAGATGCTGCAAGAGGCAACAGTGTTGATCCAGCAACTCTTGGCGGGCAAAGAGGTGCGTTATCGCGGGCGCTACTTCAGCATGAGTAAGGTGCGCCTCTGGACATTGCCTGAGCAGCCAGTGCCGATCTATATTGCAGCGACGGGGCCGCAGACGGTGCGTTGGGCGGGGCGCGTCTGTGATGGTTTGATTACTCCGGGGGCGAGTCCGGCGAAGTTGCGGGGGATTCTGGAAAATTTTGCGGCGGGAGCGCGTGAAGCCGGAAAAGATCCCGCGCAGATGCCGAAATTCTTGCAACTGCATGTCTCGTGGGCCGAAACGGATGAAGAAGCGTTGCAGAACGCGCTGGTCGAGTGGCCCAATGGAGGTATGAACTTTCCGAAGCAGGATGTGCGCAGCCCTGAAGATTTTGCGGCGATGGCACGCCTCGTGCGTCCGGAGGATTTTAAGGGGCGTGTGCTGATTTCATCTGATTTGGAAGCGCATCGCGCCCATTTACAAAGCTTTTTTGAGCTTGGTTTTGACGCGATCTATGTGCATAACGTGGGGCGCAATCAGGAAGCCTGGCTAAAGGCCTATGGTGAGCAGGTGTTGCCTGCGCTGCAATAACTATTGTTAGGCATAGGCGCATCCCACGTACGGCGGCATGTGGGAGAGTACCAACGGTTCATAGGCAAGGCGTTGGCTTTGGGTTAAAATAGAGTTAGTGGTGTACCCTCCAGCCTGGCGGGAGGGCTTGGGAGGGCATTGCCCTCCCAAAAGCCAACCCACCGGCAAGTGGGCATGAGCGAACTTGCCGCAAAAACTCGTTCGTATGGATAGAACAAGCCGCGTAGGGAGTAGATAATGGTGACTAGCCGACAGGGTCCCAGTGCAAATAGTACCGCCGCCGCCGCCGCCGCTCGTCCGAAGAAGCGCGGTATGGGTGGTTTTGGTTTGAAGTTCTTGTTATTTATGTTGACGATTGGGGTGATTGGGCTGGGTGGAATTGGGCTGTTTGCGCCCTCCCGTCTGGCAATCTTCCAGGAGCAGACGCTGGCGCTATTGCATGGCGGCATCGTTAGCAAAAACGACGAGACGTACGTGGATGGTTGTGTGCGTATGCCAGAAGTGGACGGCCCACGGGCGGTGCGACGCACCCTGCGTACGGTCATTTTTGGCGATGGCACCACGCTCCAGATTATTTTTAGCGACGTGCCAACGGCAACGAATGCGTGCCAGTGAGTCATCTTGGCTGGTACGCCATCCGGTGGGGGTTCGGGGGAGGCTTCGCCTCCCCCGAACCTTTTGTATGTCGTATTGGCGGCTTCGCCGCCAATACGATACAAAAGATTCGGGGGTGACCAAAATCTGTGGGGCGGTGCCCCACGCCCCGCCGGGCGGCGAGGGGATGGCGCGGGAACTTGGTTCTCGTGCGCACCCTGTCCCCGTGGGGCGGTGCCCCACGCCCCGCCGGGCGGCGAGGGGATGCGCGGGAACTTGGTTCCTGCGCATCCCCACTACAATAGCACCACATGCAACTCTGGTGGGCCGTGGATGCCTAAAGAGAGGGTGAGTTCAATGTCGGCAGTGCGCGAGGGGCCGCTGATGAAGGTGAGGTTGCTCGTTTGGGCGAAGATTGCACTGCCGTGACGTTCGCGCAGGAGGGCCAGGGCCTCACCGAGGCCGCGAACGATCTGGGGGGTGCGTACCAGAGCGATATGGGCTGGCGCGAGCAGTGAGGCAAGGCGGGGCCGTGCGGGGCCGTGGCGCAGCACGAGAGTGCCACTCTCGGCAATAGCGCAATCCACTGCCGAGAGACAGACCGGCGCGGGTTCAAGTTCTTGCAGGCGCGCTTTGCGTTGCGGGCCGCGCACATGCGGATCGAGCAGCGTGATGCCGCGTTCAGCCAGCATTTCTTCTAGGCCGGGTAAGCCCAACTGGGCGAGATCCCATGCCATTATTTGTGTGGCAGAGCGTTCGCCCAAGAGCCGGGCCAGCGTGGTAATGGCTTGGGTCTCATCAGCGACCCGGTAGGCCCGTGCTTCCAACTTGATCAACTCGGCGGTAAACTGAGCCACCAGATCGGCCTCGGCGGGCAACACAAAGGGCGGCGACGTGTGGGGCGCACGGGCGGCCTGCTCGCGCAACCACGGGCCATTGGATGCCAAGCTGGTGCGCAGGGTGGCAAGAATTTGTTCGCGACTCATAGGCTTTCTTCCACTGTGCGCAGATGCGCGAGAACCAAGCTCTCGTGCATCTGTAGTAGATAATCTGGAAGGTGAGGGCAAGGCCATCTCCTAAAACCCCACCTACCCAGAGGTTCGAGAAACATTAACTGAGGAATTACAGTGTAGCATAGCTGAGCGTATCCGTTCACCGCCTCATGTATCTTAAGCACTTGCTCATCACCTTCTGCACACTTGTCGTGATACCAAGGCCATAGCCATAACGCGAGCATGTGCCTTGGGTATGGTGCAGAACATATTCAGCAACAGGGAAAGCGTAGAAATGGTAGCCCTGTCGTTGCGCCGCTTGCATATTGTGCAGGCATGGTGAGCCGTGATGAACGAAGGGCTTGAGCGTGAGGTATTTGGCGCGATCTAACAGCATAGCGTATGGATGAATGTAGCGTGTGTAGTATTTCATCCCCACAGGCAGGGTATAACCAAAGCGATCCATATATTGCAGTTCGCCTGCTGCATAGCATTGAGGATCGTCGAATATTGCTAAGAGCCCCTCTAACAACCCTGTGCGCATAATTTCGCAGTCTGAGTCGAGCGTAAAGGCGTAGGGCGTTTTGCTTAAGTTGATACCCTGATCCATAGCCGGGCCATGGTAGCGGTTGTGGGCGTTAAGTTGGGCTACGACATGAGGATGTGCCTGCGCCGTCTCCACGATATAGCGCGTAGACTCATCAGCCGAGCCATTGTCAAGCAAGATCAGTGGCACTTCGGGGTAGTGCTGTAACACGCTCGCAACGCATGCCTTGGTGAGGGCGTAGGTTTTATAGTTGACGATAATGATCGTAATGGCGCTAAGATCGGGAGGAGGTATGGTTTTCATGTAATTCTATGCAAGGTGCTTTAGTAGCGTCTGCCCAAACGCCCAAGCGTAGGTGGGATTGCATGGATGGAGTTTGAGTGCAGCGTTGAAGTGCTGACGAGCGACCTGCTTGTCGCCAACGGCACGAGCAAGCTGGCCGAGGACGTAATGCCGTTGGGCCGCTAGACCATACCCGGCTTGGCGGTGACCATATTTGGCAATAAGCAGGGCGAAACCTGCTTGTAAAGCAAGATCATCTTTCGATATGCTATCTGAAGTTACATAGGCATTTAGGAGCGGCGCAGAGACATAAGCAAAGCTGTAGTGGGGGGCGAGGCGCAGCCAGAGATCCCAATCTTGGAAGCGGGGCATGTGGGAATCGAAGGCACCATGGCGCTCAATACACTCGCGTTTCACGAGGGCGCTTTGGGTGGTGATGAAGTTGCCATGGAGCAGCGTCGGCCCCAGCCAGCCCTCAAGCCGCCGGGCGGTAAAGGGCAGACGGGCAACCGCATGGTGCAGCCGGGAGGGGACGAGTTGCGCTTGCGTGCCGCTGATCTGCCAAAAGCGACAATAGACCACGCCGGTGTGGGCGGGGGCGTGTGCCAAGCGGGCCAACTGAAGGGTCAATTTCTGGGGCAGCCATGCGTCGTCGCTATCTTGGAAAGCCAGGAATTGCCCACGGCTTAGGCTAATACCAGTATTGCGCGCCGCCGCCGCGCCACGGCGCTGCTGGTGGCGCACGTAGCGCAGACGCCGATCCTGCATACCCGCCACCAATGCCTCAGTCGCATCGTTAGAGCCGTCATCCACCACAATCAACTCCAGATCAGCCATGCGCTGCTGGAGGACACTGGTGATGGCCCGTGGCAACAGGTGGGCGCGGTTGTAGGTAGGGAGGATGACGCTAACGCGGGGCATGGGGTCAATACCTTTCAGATAAGAGGGGTTTCTTGACGCAAAGGCGCAAGGGCGCAAAGCTTTCGGCGTAGGTATACCAAATCTTAGCGGCTTTGCGGCTTTGCGCGAGCTTATTTGAAAGGTATTGAGGCATGGGTTGGCATCTCGCTTCCTACTTCGGCCACAAAGAGGCTATCACAGCGCAAGCCATAGCGCACAGGGAGCAGCGAACGAACACATGCCTCGTTTACATCATCAATATCGTGGCAGGCGACAATTGTTCCTGGTTGGAGCAGATGCGCTAGATCGGGCAGATTGTGCGCAATCTCGCCAGGGTTATGGGTCACATCGCAGAAGATCAAGCGATACGGCAAGCGCGGTGCCGCCCGAAAATCACACATAACTATATGCACCAGATCAAGGAGATCAAGGGAGTGCAGATTGGTGCGCAGTGCTTGGAGAATACCGCCAGGCGCATGCAGCACAGGCGCAACATTGCTATGGTATTGCTCGACCTCTACCAGTGCCAAAGGTTGCGTTGCCGCTGCGGGATAGAAAAAGCCGACCTGATCGCCATAGGGTCGAAAATGTTCTGGCTTAAGGTTGAGATCAACACTCACCAAGGTCTTTGGCTGACGGCTATCGCGGATGCCAAAGGCGAGGCAGGCGGTTGAGCGTCCAAGCCAAGAACCAATTTCGAGGATCGGCCCGGGTAGCAGGTAGGCAAGGGCGTAGAGCATCCGTTGCTCAGCAATCGTCAACCAACCAGGTAAAGAAACTGGCAAATCAGGAAAGCGAACCAATGCTAACAGTGGGTGTATGTGCGACAGCAGGACATGGTTACCATGAGCGGGGTGCGCAGGCATTGTCGGCATGCAGAGTTGGGCTAGGCTACGATTATAGATACCCAAAAGAGTACGACGCAGTTTTTGATAATCTGGGGCTAGACTTAGCATTTTTGTTCCCCACTGTAGCGTCTAAGCAGTGCTGCGTAGTCCTGTTCATTACACGCCATACGTGCTTGGGCGGTGATTTCGCCCGCTAGGCGGATGAGATGAAATATCGAACTTAGCAACATATAGATTATTAAACGACTTGTGCCAATATTCAAATCCTGATAACTTTTATATTGTCGGGGTATGATTTTCTTTGTGATATATTCAATTAAAGGAATAGAGTAAAGCAAAGTAAAAAGAGTAGTCGTTATAATTCGTAAAAAAAGCCCCGTTTTTCCTTGAATATTACCAACTCTTGTGCTTATTTTTAATATTATCATCCGTACAAAGTTACGAAACCCCTGTTTAGATAAACCGGATCGTAATTGTGGATAGTGTAACAAGAGAGCAGCGTCACAACAGCCACGTACCCATGCCTGAATCATCAACTCATGCAGCGATGAGCGTCCAACATGATGCACAAGCGCATCTGGATTGCGTTCAAGTTGATAGCCGCGAGCAACTAAACGCAGACTGAAGTCAACATCTTCGCCACCATCACGCGCAAAGCTCGTATTGAAGCCACCCAGAGCCAAAAAGATTGAGCGGCGAAAACTCGCGTTAGCTGTGTCTAGGTAGCGCGGATGTTCAGCATGATTGGCTAGATGGGCCATATGCACCGCCGCGAAATCCTGAAGCCAACGCCCTTCCACCACATCCACCACGCGCCCGCCGACTGCTACTCGAGCGGCGCCCGCCTCGCCCTGGTAGCTCGTGGCGAGCTGTTGCAGCCAATCGGTGGCGGGCAGGCAATCGGTATCGGTGAAGGCGAGAATCGCGCCGTGGGCCAACTGGACTCCCGCGTTGCGCGCTGCGCCTGGGCCTTGGTTAGCTTGGCATAGGTAGCGCAGCCGCCCCTGCGCCGCGAGCAACGCCAAATCCTCGGCGGTGCCATCCTGCGAGCCATCGTCTACCACGATGATCTCATAGGCCTCCGCCGGGTAGGTCTGGCGCTCAAGGCAAGCCAGGGTGTTCTGCAATTGGGCGCGACGGTTGTAGGTGGGAATGACGACGCTAATGTGGGGGGTGGTGATCATAAAAAAGAGGAAGGAGGAAACCACAGGGTCACGCGGCGCTTGTCACCCTGAGTACCTACTGGCCCGCGGGCCAGCGGCCCTTGCGGAAATAGGAAGTTGAGGAAACCAAGTCTCCGCGCATCTTCTCATTGTGCCACACGTTCAAGGATAGCCAAGGTTTGGGCGGCGACGTGGCGGTAAGAGAAGCGGGCAGCCTGGGCGAGACCGTGGGCGGTGAGTTCGGCACGCAGACGCGGGTCGGCGAGGAGGCGACCGAGGGTTGCCGCCCAGCCGACGACGTCGTCGGGGGCGACACGCAGCGCGGCGGGGCCGACGACTTCGGGGAGGCTGCTGGCGTCGCTGACGATGACGGGTGCGCCGCACGCCATGGCTTCAAGCGGGGGGAGACCGAAGCCTTCGTAGCGCGAGGGGAAGGCGAAGACGGTGCAGGCGCGGTAGAGCAGTGGGCCGTCTTCGGGGGGCACGTCGATGCGGCGCACGCCCGCGCCGAGATTAAGATCAGCGATAAGCGCATCGAGATCGGGGAAGAGGCGCGGATCGCGCCCAAGCGCTCGTCCGGCGATGGCGAGCGTAGCGCGCACGCCGCGGCTGCGCAGGAGCGCAAAAGCGCGCAGGAGGGTACCCAGATTCTTGCGGGCATCGAGGCCACCGACGTAATAGACGAAAGGCTCTTCTAGGCCGTAGCGGCGGGCAACTTCGGCTTGAGCGGCGGCACGGTCGCCGGGAGTGTACTGGTCGCCAGCGGCGAGCAGAATGGAGGTGACACGCTCGGCGGGGAGGCGGAGATGCTTAAGGATGTCGTTGCGGCTGCGGGTGGAGAAGGTGAGGACGTGGGCGCTACGACGAACGGCTTGGCGGACGAGGGCCATGTAGGCGCGGACGTGGCGTCTACCGCGATATTCGGGCAGCAGCAGAGGAATAATGTCGCCTACGGTGGTGACGACAGGGAGGGAAGTAACAAGTGGCGGCGCAAAGTAAGGCGTGAGCAGAACCGCCGGGCCGTGGCGGTGGGTGAGGTGTCGTGCGGCGACGGGCGCAGTGAGTTGCTCGAAGGTGAGTTTGGCAAGATTAGCCCCGGCGCGGTCGAAAGGAGTGCGCAGGCGCACGAGGCTCACACCGGCAGGCGGGGGAGGGCCGTGCGGGCTGCGTGCGGGTACGAGCAGGATGTAGCGCTGCTGGGGTGCGATCTGAGGCAACCAGCGCACAAGCCCATGGAGATATTGGCCGCTGCCGACGTTGGGCTCGCCCCAGAAGCTGCCGTTGATCACAATCTGCACGGCGTGAGCTCCGCTAGTTGCTCATGAGCAAGGCACAGGAAGCTTGCACTCCGTGTCTGCGCTGAGATACTGATGCTGTGGCGACAAGGATACCATAGATTTTTGTTAGCGCGAAGAAGCCCTAGTCCGAAGCTGGGAGCGCGGGCGTCTCGCCCTCGTATGCCGAAACGAGGGCGAGACGCCCGCGCTCCGGCCAGATAGCGAACCCAAAGCTTTTTCGCGCCAAGGGGTGGTTTCAGAAAGTACGCTCCCGCTTTACCGTCTTTCACGCCTCACGAGATTATTGCGACATGGTTGTGTTCCGTTAACAGAGTCTTAACGCTTCTTATCACCGAAAATGACCATAGCGAACTACGATGAAGATCAGACTTCAAACCAGCTATGCAGCGAAGCAAAACGTGCGAGACGGCCAACATATTGGAGTCTAGCGCGATCCCGGCGTTAAAAATGCTGCGCCTCCCTTCTCAGAAAGGAGCGGGACCATGTTGGTCCGTGATCGGATGAGCGCCCACCCCGTAACAATTGAGCCCGAGTCAAGCGCATTATCGGCCCTTGGCATTATGCAGTACCATCGACTTCGCCACATTCCCGTTATTGACTCTAACGGACATGTCGTTGGTATCCTCACCGAGCGCGATCTGCTCTTGGCCGCTTCGCGCCACCTCCACGCAGGCATGGAGGTCTCTGAGGTTATGGCCCGTGAAGTGATCACCGTCAGCCCCCAGACGCCGATTGGCGAGGCTGCCTTCCTCATGGCGCGCCACCACTTCGGCAGCCTCCCCGTGGTTGATGAAGCCAGCGTCATCGCTGGGATTATTACGGAGAGCGATCTACTGCGCGCGTTTGCCGATTTTATGAGTGAGACGCTTGCCTATGGAGAGGATTAGGACGGTAACCCAAAAACCCGTTGTTGGGGCGAGCCCCAACAGCGGGTTTTTGTTCCGTTTTGACGGCTGTGCTTGGGGGGGTGTGCAGGAACCTTGTTCCCGCACACCCCCTTTTCTTCACAACAAGATTCCCAACGGATGCTCCAATAGCTCACGCAGGATCTGGAGGTAGCGAGCAGCAACGACACCGTCTACGTTGCGGTGATCGACGCTCAGCGTAAGATTCATGATCTGGCCGATCACGATCTGTTCGTCGCGTACCACCGGCACTTGGCGAATAGCGCCCACCGCCAACGATGCGGCCTGGGGCGGCGTGATGATCGAACCAAACTCGACCACGCCAAACATACCCAAGTTGGTGACTTGGAAGGTCGCGTCTTCGAGCTCGTGTTGCTTGAGCCGCCCTTCGCGGGCGCGCGTTGCAAGATCGCGCACTGCGGCGCTGATGGTACTGATGCTCTTCTTGTCGGCGTCGCGGATCACTGGCGCAATCAGGCCATCTTCTAGGGCCACGGCGACGCTCATGTTGATCGCGGGGTGCTGCACGAGCGCCAGTTGACCATCCGCCCCCGTCACGAGGCTGGTATTCAGCGCGGGAAGTTGCGCTAAGGCGTTCGCCGCCGCTTTGACGACGAGATCGTTGATTGAGACCGGCGTACCTTGCGCCTTGATCTGCTTGCGTAACGCCAGCAGCGGCTCCACATTCACTTCCACCGTCACATAGATGTGCGGTATCCCTGGCTTACTCTCGGTCATCGCCCGCGCAATTGCCCGGCGCATACGCGAGAGGGGCACTACTGTCGCGCCCTCGGGGGCGGTTGGCGGGGCGGCCATGCCGGGGGTAGCCTGGGGCTTGGCGGGTGCTGGTTTGGCGCTCTGCTGCGCGGCGAAGGCCGCGACATTGTCTTTGACGATGCGCCCGCCCGGGCCAGTGCCCGCGACTTGCCCCAAGTCAACTCCTAGCTCGTTGGCGACACGCCGCGCCAGCGGCGAGGCCAGAATGCGCCCGTTCGCATCTTTGGACACCGGGGCGGCATCCGTTTGCGGCGCGGGGGCGGCATCCGCTTGCGGCGCGGGGGCGGCATCCGCTTGCGACGCAGGGGCAGCCTCCGCCTGCGGCGCAGGGGCGGCTTGGGGCGCGGGGGTTGCCACCACCGGCCCGTCGCCGATCATGGCGATCACCTCGCCAATCGGCACGGTCTGCCCTTCTCCAATCACGATCTGCTGGAGCCGCCCGCTCTCAAACGCCTCCAGTTCCATTGTAGCTTTGTCGGTCTCGATCTCGGCGATAATCTCGCCGACTGCGATCTGATCGCCTGGCTGCTTGAGCCAGCGCCCCACGGTGCCCTCCTCCATCGTATCGGAGAGGCGGGGCATGGTAATCTCTGCCATGGTTTTTCCTTGTATGAACAATGGTTGGCAGGAGGATGTGGGAAAACCTGGTTTTCCCACACCCTCCTGCCCGGAGGGGGACGGGGAGAACATTGAATCTAGGAGCCACGGATAGATGATTGGGATGCCATGGAAGGCCCTCACCCCCCTACCCCCTCTCCCGCAAGCGGGAGAGGGGGCGAAGCCAGCGAGATTCTTGGTGTTCCAATGCGGTTCTAGCGGGGTAACGTACAGACTTACCGTTCGCCCTTAAACTGCCCGGAGGGAAACGGGGAGAACTTGGTTCTCCCGCGCCCTCTTTACAAAATGCGCCGGATGGCATTGATCAGACTCTGCGCGCTGGGCTTGGCCACCGCCGCGAGGTCTTTGGCGTAGGGCAGCGGCACCTCTAAGCCGGCCACACGCTGCACCGGCGCATCGAGGTAGTCGAAGGCCTCTTCTTGGATCGTCGCCGCCAGCTCGGCGGTGATGCCGTAGGAGTACCAGTCCTCGGCGACGACGACGGCGCGATTGGTCTTCTTCACCGATGCAATGATCGTCGGGCGGTCGAGCGGGCGCAACGAACGCAGGTCAACCACCTCTACCGAGATGCCCTCTTGAGCCAATTGTTGCGCCACCTGGAGCGCAATCGCGGTCATGCGCGAGTAGGCCACCACGGTCACATCGCTACCTTCGCGTTTCACCTCGGCCACACCAATCGGCACGACATAGTCCTCATCGGGCACTTCGCCCTTGGTATCGTAGAGCGCGAGGCTCTCGATAAAAATCACCGGGTCGTCGTCGCGGATGGCCGCCCGCAGCAAACCTTTGGCGTCGTAGGGCGTGGCCGGGGCCACCACCTTGAGGCCGGGGCAGTAGGCAAACCAATTCTCGAAACTCTGCGAATGGGTGGCGGCGAGTTGGCCAGTGCCACCCGAAGGCGTGCGAATCACGAGCGGCACGCGCACTTGGCCACCAAACATGTAGTGGATCTTGGAGGCATGGTTGACGATCTGATCGATTGCGACCAGAATAAAATTGATGGTCATAATCTCGACCACGGGACGCAGGCCCAGCATTGCGGCGCCGATAGCCGCGCCGACGAAGCCCTCCTCGGCGATGGGGGTATCCACGACCCGTTTGGGGCCAAAGCGATCCAGCAACCCCTCGGTGATGCGATAGGAACCTTGGAAGACGCCGATCTCTTCGCCCATCAGCAGCACATTGGAATCGCGGGCAAGCTCTTCACCCAGGGTGCTATTGAGGGCTTGGCGGTAGGTTATGGGTTTCATGGGAACCTTTGTTTAGGGTATGGGCAGAATCAATCCAGCAGGCGGCGTGCCGTTTCTGGCGCAGGAATATTGGGCACAGGCGAGGCATACATGTAGGTATAAATATCCTCGATCTTGGGATGCGGCCCGGCATTGGCAAAATCAACTGCCGCTTGCATCTCCTGTTCAACCTGTTCAACCATGGCCTTTAGCCATGCCTCGTCGGCCAGTTCGTGGGCTTGCAGCCAAGCGCTATAGTGGCGCAGCGGATCTTGCGTTTCGCGCCCCTTGCGCACCTCATCGGCATCGCGGTAGCGGTCGGCATCAATCACCGAATGGCCGCGAAAGCGGAAACTGACGACATCCAGAATCACCGGCTCGCCCTCCGTTTCGGCCCGCTCGCGCAGGCGGCGCACGGCGTCGCGTACCGCGAGCACATCGGTGCCGTCTACTTGCTCGCCATGGACGCGGAAGGATGCGCCCTTTTTCCAGAGATCGGGTTCGGAAGAGGAATCCTCGATGGTGCTCCCCATGCCATAGCCATTGTTGGCGATGAAGAAGATCACCGGGCAGCGCCAGAGTTTGGCCAGATTGAGCGACTCATAAAAGGCGCCAATATTGGTCGAGGCATCACCCATCTGCGCCACCACCACGCCGGGTTTACCCTGGTAGCGCAGGGCGTAGGCAGCACCCACCGCCAGTGGTATCTGCCCGCCGACAATCGCATAGCCACCCATAAAGCCCTTGGCGACATCAAAGAGGTGCATGGAGCCACCGCGCCCGCCCGACACACCCGTCTCGCGCCCGAAGAGTTCCGCCATCAGCGGCCCCGGCGCGACGCCACGGGCTAAAATGTAGCCATGCTCGCGGTAGTTGGTGAAAATATAGTCCTCGGGCTTGAGCGCCGCCATCAAGCCCACAATCGTCGCCTCTTCACCCAGATTCAAATGGCAATAGCCGCCAATCTTCGCCTTCACATACATCTCGTGGGTGCGTTCCTCAAAGCGGCGCATGAGCAACATCTGGTAGTAGTAGTGGCGCAGTTCGGCGGTTGCTTCTTTGGTTAGGGTGGTTGGTTTATCCATGAAGGATCTCCTTAAACGGTAGCATCACATTCCCGGCGGCACGACGTCATGTACAAAGGCGCTTGTGCCGGCTTTACAGCTTGGGCATGCGCTGGGCGCATCAAGGCCGTGTAGGCTTTCGCCGCAAATGCCACAGACCCAGCGCATGGCGATTTGGCGCACGAGATCCGAACGGCTTACAATTCCTACGACTTTACCCTCTTCCACTACCGGCACGCGCCGGATGCGCTGGTGGGTCAGGAGGTGCTGAATCTGCTCAACTTCCGTCTCCGGGCCAATTGTGATTACGCCACGGGTCATAATTTCGCCGACCAAACGCCCCGCTTTGGCAATCAGATCGTGTTCACTCACGAGCCCGACCAGCATACTCGCGGCGTTGACGACGGGAAGGCCACTGATGCGGTTGCGCGCTAACATGCGGGCGGCATCTTCCACGGTGGCTTCGTCATGGATGCTGATTACCTGTTGGGTCATGATCTCGCGGGCTTTCATTGCGGTATGTTACCTCGTAATATTGTGATAGATCACACAAATAATTCACGCTGGTTCTTCAGCTACGGTTGCTGGCACCTCAGGGGGGATGTGCGGGGAGAGCGCAGCCATGCCCGCGCATCTCTCTCTCTCGGTCATCAAGAAGGATGCCATCAGTATAGCAAACCTTGGCTGCGCAAACTAGCTTAGAATGGCGCGTTTATTACGCTAGAGATGTGGGGCCATGCCCCCCCCCCGCCGGAAGCCGTGCTTCGGAGGATAAAAGCAAAGGACGCTGAGCTATGTCAACCAAAACTTCTTCTGCTAGCACACCGGCTTGTGTGCGCGAGTTACCGAATACTACGACGGTTGTTACGACCCGCGTTGGTGATGTGTTGGTCAATTGTCCGCCAGAGACTTTGAAGTACTTGCTGGCCGCTGGCCTAACGCCGCCGCAGATTGTGTTACTGCCGCCGGATGTGCCTGCCGGTCAGGAGTTGGGTTCGAGTGGCTTTGTGCGCCAGGGTATTAACTATGCGAGTGTTGAATTTTTGGTCTATTCCAACTTTTTTGTGGCTGGCCGTCAGGTACGGCTGATTACGGTGACCCAAGATCAGGCCGTGCGCATGCGCGCTATTCTGGAAGAGACGACGACCGGCCCGCGCAACCCGGCCCACTACGGCAGCGATTTGTGGGTGCGTAGCGAATGTTCGGCGGTGGCGTTCTATCCGCCGCTGGGCCGCTCGCTGCGCATTGATGATATGGTGATCATTACCAGCCTTGAGGCGGGAGGCGGTGATCTGGGTGCGACCCAGATTCGGCTTGAAGACGGGCATTTTGTCTTTGTTGAAGATGACCAGGAACTGGCTCGTCTGACGACTCAGATTACCAGTTTGGCTGTGCCGCTCAGTTTGGCCCCGCCACAGCCGTTGCAGCGCCAGGAGTTGACGTTGCAATTCATTGGCGGCAGCGATGGCTTTGATCCTGCTGGTATTACGACATGCTTTTTGGCCTACCTCGGCACGACGGTGCAGTCACAGGCGACGCTCTTCGATGCGGCGGCCTATCTGATGCTGCGCCTGGGCAACCTAGGCGTTTCGACGAGCCACATTTCGGAAGTTGTGCTCTCGCATTTACACGAAGATCACCTCGCGGGCCTGCCCGAACTGATTTTGATGGGCAGCCATCGCGTGCGTCTGGTGACGGCGGAGGTGATCTACCAGAGCCTGTTGCGTGTTCTGAGTGCGATGTTGGCGCTGCCCATCCCTGAGGTGGCCGTGCTGTTCGACTATTACCGTCTCGATCCTGGAACGCCCTTGGAACTTGACGGACGGCGTTTCGAGGCGATCTATGCCATTCATTCGATCCCGACGATCGCCGTGCGTGTCGGGGGCATCTGCTATTCGGGCGATATGCGTTATGATGAAGAGTGGTTTGCCGAACTGGAGCAGCGTGGTATCCTGAGTCCGCAGCGGCGCGAGGAGTTGTTGCGTTTTGCAGAGGGGGCGAGTATGCTGGTGCAGGATGTGGGTGGCGGTGCCATTCACACGACGATCACGCCCCGGCTGTTGCAGGCGCTCACCGCGAAGAGCCAGCGCCTCGTCTTGGCCCACACCAGTAAGCACCGGCTGCCCGACGGCAGCCCCGATCTGGGGGATCGCATCACCTTCGCCGGCAGCGGCGTGGTGCTGGGCATCGGCGCGATGCTGCCCAACGATGCGCGGGGCGAAGTAGTGGAGACGATTGCTGCATGCCCACTCTTTGCGCGCCTGCCGATAGAAGAGCGCATCGCCCTCGCCAGCGAGGTCACAACGGCGACGTGGGCGCACGGCGCGACGATCCTGCGCGAAGGGGATGCTTCTGACGGCAGCGCCTACATTGTCCATTCGGGCCTAGTCGAGATTTGGTTGGGCGATGTGCCGACGCGCGTCTTGGGGCGCGGCAGCAGCATCGGCGAACGTGGCGCGATTATGGGCGAAGTGCGATCGAGCACCATGATCGCCCGTGGGACAGTTGAGTTGTTGCGGCTGGCCCCGGCCACCTTTGGGCGCATCGCCCAACGCCTCGGCCTCGCCACCGCCTTTGCGCAAGCCGAATGGCTGAGTGGCATCCCGGTGTTGCGCGAATTGCCTTGGGCTAGCCTGCTCGACCTCGCCCTTGATCTGCGTCCGCGCCAACTGGCCAGCGACGAGCAACTCTTTGCCTATGGCGAACCCGGCTACGAGGGCTTTGTGCTTGTCAATGGCGCATTGCAATTCACCGATGCCGATGGGGCAATGATCGAGATTCTGCAAACCCCTGGCGAATTCTTCGGCGGACGTGCCGCCATTTATGGGCGCCCACGCAGTGCCAGCGCCAGTGCCACCATGCCAACCACCGTCTGGGCGCTCTCTGCCGCCGCCCTCGAACGGCTCAACCTGCTCTATCCCAACCTCTTAATGCACCTACGCGCCGTTGAAGCCGGCCATCGGCGACGCCGGAAGGTTCTCTGATGCGCATCCTCCTTGTAGAAGACGATCCTGAAGTCCTGAACTATTTTGCCCAGGCATTGCGTCGCCTGCGCCCCGACCTTGAGATTGTTGAGGCGAGCAATGGGCGCGAGGCGTTTGACTATTTCTTGAACATGCCTTTTGATCTTGTCTTGAGTGACCAACGCATGCCCCAGATGAGTGGCCTCGATCTGCTGCGCGCCGTGCGCAACCACTCCAACATCCCCTTCGTTCTCTTCTCCTCCGACCGCCATGCCGAAGAGGAAGCCCTTGATTATGGCGTCAGTGAGTACCTCTCGAAACCAATTGGGATGTTTGTGTTGGGGTCGGTTTTGGGGCGCTATTTGTAGGGTGTCGCAGGGTGCGGGCGGCTGCCCGCACCCTGCGGTTGGGGCTTTGCGCCCATGCGCATAACGTTTAGGGGCCTGCGGCCCCTTAAACCCCGCCGGACGGGGAAATTTTTCGGGGGCCAAGCCCCCGCGCCCCCGCCGAAAGGCCCGTTAGGGACTTAAGTTAATGCGTATGGGCCTCCATCCCCCATCCCTCATCCCTCATCCCTCATCATTCATCCCCCATACCCCCCCCATGAAAATTCCACGTTACCCTGGCTACATCTTCGATCTGGACGGCACGATCTACTTAGGTGACCAGTTGCTGCCTACGGCGGCGGATGTCTTGGCGCAATTGCGTGCCGAGGGGCGGCGTGTTGCTTTTCTTTCCAACAATCCGACGCGTACCCGTGAGCAGTATGTGGCTAAGTTGCGGGGTTTGGGCCTGCAGGCCGAACTGGGCGAAGTGGTCAATTCGTCCTACGTTATGGTTCAATGGCTGCGCACCCACGCGCCGGGTGCGCCGCTCTTCGTCTGTGGCGAAGCGCCCCTGATCGGCGAGCTTACGGCGGCGGGCTTTCCTATGAGCGAACGACCCGGCGAAATTGCCTTTGTGGTGGCCTCATTTGATCGCACCTTCACCTACCACAAACTCCAGGTCGCTTTTGATGCCATCCGCGCCGGGGCACAGTTGGTGGCCACCAATCCCGACCGCTTCTGTCCGGTGCCCGGCGGCGGCGAACCGGATGCGGCGGCGATCATTGCCGCGATTGAAGCCTGTACGAACACGCGCTGCTTGGTCAATGTCGGCAAACCCGCGCCGATCATGGCCCAAACCGTTGGTGCAATGCTACAACTGCCCCCGGAAGAGTGCCTCATGGTGGGTGATCGCTTGATGACCGATATTGCGATGGGGGCGGCGGCGGGTATGGCCACCCTGCTCGTGCTCACGGGCGACAGCACCCGCGCCGAGGTCGCGGATGCGCCCTACCAGCCCACCTATGTGGCGGAGCGTTTGGCTGCATTGGTGGAGTAAGCCTTGCGGCGGGGTTTCGGGGGAGGCTGCGCCTCCCCCGAAACCCCGCCGCAAGGCGGGAGGATGCGAGGGAACCAAGTTCCCTCGCCCACCCTGCCGAATGGAACAAAAGAGTTTTGCGGGGGAGGCTGCGCCTTCCCCGCCCTTCCGCCGCAAGGCAGGAGGATGCGAGGGAACCAGATTCCCTCGCCCACCCTGCCGATGTGTAGGTAGGGGGTGCGGGGGAACCAGGTTCCCCCGCATTTCCCCCTGTCCGACGGGGTTGTAGGGCACCGCCCTACAGATTCCAGTCACACCCAAATGAAAAAAAGGCTAAATGACCAATTTTTGCCAAAAACCGTATCTTTTTGCCCTTTCGTGCGGTATACATACAGGACACTAAAATCAGCACGAAGGTGGCCGACATGATTTCCAAAGTCTATAGCTGCGCAGTAATCGGACTCGATGGGGTTTTGGTGGAGGTCGAGGTGGATATTGCCCAAGGTATGCCCTCGTTTACCGTGGTGGGCTTGGGCGATGCGGCAGTGCAAGAGAGCCGCGAACGTGTACGGGCGGCTATTCGCAATTCGGGGCTGAATTTCCCCTTCAAGCGGCTGACGGTCAATTTGGCCCCCGCCGATCTGCGCAAGGTCGGCCCGGCCTACGACCTGCCGATTGCAATTGGCCTGCTCTTGGCTTCGGAGCAGGTGGTGGGCGATACCGCCGGCGCGATCTTCATTGGCGAACTGGGGCTTGATGGCAGCCTGCGCCACACCGATGGCGTGCTGCCGATGGCGGCGGTGGCCCGCGAACAGGGCGCACATACCGTCTATGTGCCGCGTGAGGATGCTGCCGAAGCTTCGTTGATCGAAGGTCTCACGGTGATACCGGTGACCTCCTTGATCGAACTGGCCAGCCATGTCAACGGCGAACGCCCGCTGCTTCCCTATGGCAGCAATCTGGCGGTGCCAACTGAGGAGCCGCGTTTTCCAATTGATTTTCAGGATGTCAAGGGCCAAGAGCATGTAAAGCGCGCCCTGGAGGTCGCGGCAGCGGGGGGCCATAATGTTTTGATGCACGGGACACCGGGTTCGGGCAAGACGATGCTGGCGCGGGCGTTGCTTTCGATCCTGCCGCCCATGAATCTTGCCGAGGCGCTCGATGTTACGAAGATCTACAGTGTCTGCGGCCAATTGCCCAAAGAGATGCCGCTGATGCGGCGGCGTCCCTTCTGTGCGCCGCACCACACCACCTCGGTGGCGGGGCTGATTGGCGGCGGCGCGGGGCGGGCGCGCCCCGGCTTGGTGAGCATGGCCCATCGCGGCGTCCTCTTCCTTGACGAGTTGCCCGAATTCGGCGCGAAGCTGGAGGTCTTGCGTCAACCGCTCGAAGATCGCACCGTCACCTTAAGCCGTTCCAATAGCAGCATCACCTACCCCGCCGCCTTTATGCTGGTGGCGGCGCAAAACCCCTGCCCTTGCGGCTGGCATGGCGACAACGAGCGCGAGTGCAGTTGCAGCCATGCCCTTGTCACACGCTACCAGAAGCGCGTCTCGGGCCCGCTGCTGGATCGCATTGACATTCATGTTGAGGTGCCGCGCATCAACTACGAGAAGCTCAGTTCCGTACGTTTGGGTGAGCCTTCGCAGGCGATTCGCCAGCGCGTGCAGAACGCTCGCGCCCGACAAGAGCGCCGTTTCACCGACACAACACGCGGACTGGTGAACGCCGAACTCGGCCCCGGCGAGCTACAACGCCATTGCCAACTCGACGCTGCCGGGCAGAGCCTCATGAAGGCGGCGGTGCGCCAGCTCAACCTTTCGGCACGCGGCTACCACCGCGTCCTCAAGCTCGCCCGCACCATCGCCGACCTGGCCGGCAGCGAACCCATCGGCCCGGCCCATCTTGCCGAAGCGATCCAGTATCGGCCCCGCCGGACAGAGTGAAGGGCTTGTGTTACGCTGCGAGTGTGACGTACATTTTTGCACCGCTCTCCCACAACGTGGGAGAGGCGGTGTCATGAGCTTGCCGGGCGCTCGTCGCTCATAACTGGCACACCCAGCGCAACAGCGCCGCCGCAACAGCAGCGGGCTCTTCCATCGGCACCATATGTCCCGCCACAATATCTACGAACTGGGCTTGGGGCAGTTGCTGCGCCAAACGCTTCCAGGTAGTGTCAATCATCAGATCGGAGCGCGTGCCCCGTATGATGAGCAAGGGAATACGCAGGCGGCGCAGGGCATCCCAGGTATCAATGGGCACCAGCGCAAAGATATGGGCCTCCCACGCACGCGGCCAAGCGAGGCGCAAGCCGCCGTTGGGATCGGGGCGCAACGCCCCCTCTAGGTAGCCGTCGAGCGCGGCCTCGGTGAAATTGGCAAAGGCGCCACGTCCACGCAAACGGCTGCGCGCCTCTTCGTGATCGGCAAAGCACTCGCGGCGTCGCTGCGCCCCTTGGGCCAGCGGAAAGCGGTGGTGCTGCCCAGTGCGCCGCATCGCCCAGAGCAGCGGCAAGAGCGAGCGCGGCATAACCACGGGATCGAGCAGCACCAAACCGCGAAAGCGTTCAGGGTGGCGCACCGCGCAATAGAGACTCAGAATCCCGCCCAACGAGTGGCCAACCCCCACCACCGGCTCAGCGCTCAGCGTCGCAAGATCGGCCAGCATATCGTGAGCCAAAGCGTGCCACGAGCGCACATCATGCGGGCGACTCTGCGGCCAAAGCGGGCGCGGGCGGTAGCCCCACACGCGCAACTGCGGCGTAAGCCCTGCCGCCATCGGGCGGTAGCTCTCCGGTGGAAAGCCATTGGCCGGTGCCAAGTGGACAAGCGGCCCATCCAGCGGGCCGCCAAAGTAGAGGTAGCGTTCAAGGTGATGCATACTTGACCATTATGCCAGAAAAGCTTCCCTTTTGGATTCATGCCCGCACGTCTCCGTCACCCGGCACTGCACGAATGCGGCACTGCCCCACATGATGGGCAGGCCCCCAAAGCATCCCCCACCGCAGAGGGTTGTGCACAGCGCAACACCACACAACCCCAAGATTTAACGGTTTCTATAAGCGAATCTATCCGGGTAGCTTGCGTTTATAGCAATGAAAGGGCTAGCGCCCGCCTCACAACTACCTAGCTGATACCCGGATAGCTTCATGGTGCAGATTCTTGTCCCCCAACTACCGCCTGCGGCACTCAATGATTGCCGACTAGCGCGTCCGTTATCAGCGCATTCCACTCTTGTTTCATCCCCCATCTTGCCGCTCGAGTGGCTGCGTCCCCATCCGTTGCTGCGTACGCTACCGCTCGATGATGAGCATGTTGTGGCGTTTGTGCCCTCCCTCAGCCATGTGGCGGTGTTGAACCAAGCCGCTCTAGCGCTGCTTGAGCGCCTTCCGCTGAGCGCGGCGGAAGAGCTTGGTAGCGCGGCGGGTGCACTGCACGCCATGGCCGCACGGGGGCTGTTGGTCGCTGCGACCCAACCCAGCCCGCCCGCACCGCCACCCTCGCCCGTGCTAAGCGCTTGGCTCCATGTGACCAACGCTTGCAATTTGCGTTGTAGCTACTGCTATATCAATAAAACCACGGCGCGCATGACGCCAGAAATGGCCTGTGCTGCGGTTGACACCATCGTAGACACAGCGCTGCGCTACGGCTACCGCGAAGTTGCCCTCAAGTATGCAGGTGGCGAGCCGCTCATGGCCTTGACCACGGTGGCCGCCGCACACACCCACGCCCAAACGCGCTGTGCCGCAGCGGGCCTGACCCTGCAAGCCACACTGCTCACCAATGGCACGATGCTCAGCCCGGCGCGTGCTGCCCAACTGCGCGAACTCGATCTGGGCCTCACCGTGTCACTCGATGGCCTAACACTCAGCCACGACGCACAGCGGCCCGACCGGCGCGGCGCCGGTTCGGCGGACACCGTGCGCGCCGGCATCGCAAACGCGCACGCCGCTGGCCTCGCGCCCACCGTGGCGATTACGGTAACGGGCGCAAGCATTGGCGCAGTGCCAGAACTGGTGGCCTGGTTGCTGGAGCAAGAACTTCCCTTCACAGTCAGCTTCGCCCGCAATCAGGAGTGCAGCCGCGAACGCAGCGCCATGCTTGCCGAAGAGCAGCAGATCATCGTCGGTATGCGTGCGATCTACGCCACCGTCGCCGCCAATCCGCCGCGCTGGAGCCTCCTCGGCACCCTCCTCGACCGCGCCGACCTGAGTTATGCCCACGGCGGAGCGTGTGCCGCCGGTAAGGACTATATGGTGATTGACCACGAAGGGCACATTGCCGCATGCCAAATGGTGCTTGATCAACCTGTCGCCGACCTCACCCATCCCGATCCGCTGGGTGCCATCCGCGCCGATCGCAACCTGCCGTTAGGCGTCCCCGTGGACGAAAAGGCGGGCTGCCGCGACTGCGCCTGGCGCTACTGGTGCGGCGGCGGCTGCCCCATCGCCACCCTGCGCGCCACCGGGCGCACCGACGTCAAATCGCCCTACTGCAACATCTACACCGCCCTCTTCCCCGACCTGCTGCGCCTAGAGGGCTTGCGCCTGCTGACGCGGGGGGAATGATGCCCATGTGTCAATCCCTTTCAGATACGAGGGATTTCTTGACGCAAAGACAAGGTTTCAGGGGTCAGGTTTCAGGGGTCAGCCCGAGCGCATCAGAAAGCGGTGCGTGACGCTAAACTGTAAAGTAACTATGAACCATGCCAAAGGCGCAAAGGCGCAAAGGCGCAAAGGCGCAATGTTTTGGGCGTAGGTATGCCCAACCTTAGCGGCTTTGCGCCTTTGCGCGAGCTTATGTGAAACGTAGAGGGCCCTCTCCATGAACCCCTCTTGGGGGTTCATGGAGAGGGCCCTCCAGCGCGCATCCTCATCATCCATCCGTGGCATGGAGCAAATGTTCTGCGCACCCACAGACCCTACGGTACCAGCAGTTGGCGCAGGTGCGGGTTACGGCTCAGACGGCCCAAGACGTTGCGCTTGACATTGTAGACATCATTAACACTCTGGAAGAGTTCACACCGTTTGGCATAGATCGCCCGTGGGGTAAGGCCGAGGATGAAGGAGCAGTAGACAACGACCCGTTCGACTTCGCTGTGGAGTTGTTCGTCGATGAAATGCCAGAACTCTTGCCGATCCACGCGGCTCACGGCCTCTTCGTCGGGCGAAGTTTGCGGGCCGTGGAGGGGGCTAATCATCTCTTCAGGCAGCATCTCAGACCAAGACTGGGCGCGTACACTGTCAATCACCACGCTGGTAGCGCAGAGCTGCAGGTACTGCAAGAGAGATGCTAGGCTAGGGAAAGAGGCAAAACGATCGGGGCTAATGGCGCGCCAAAATTTGGTGAAAGCACCCACAACAAAATACTCACTACTCTCGCCACTGCTCACAAACGCACCGCTGCGCCGCACCCAGCCCTCCACGAGGCTGCTATAGTGCAGATAGAGTTGCTCCCAAGCGGCTTCATCGCGCTCGACGAGGGCGCGGCGGAAGAGTTCGTAGCTGTAGGCGGTCTCGTGAGGCTGGCCACGGTAGAAACGTTCGCTCTCGGTGGCACAATGGCAGACTAAGTTGGTAAGATCCATCGTCACCAAAGTCTGCGGGTCGATTTCACGTAGCGAGCGTCCGCGTGCATGCGCACTCGGAGCAATGCGGGTGGTGATTTCAATTGGCTGAGTAATCATGGCCTCCTCAACTCTCGTGCTGCGCGTGAAGCAGTCATGACAAAAGGCTAATTGCCTCACGCAGCGGGTTGATCTCGGTTGGGAGACGCCGTGACGCCGCCCTCTCTATGTTTGATTGTAGAGGGTGGCGTGAAGACTGAGAAGATCGTGTGATGATCAAACGATGACAATTGCCCCTGACGCAAATCCAGATTAGCAGTATTATTAAGGGTGTGACCAAAACGTGTAGGTAGGGTGCGCGAGGGAACCTGGTTCGCTCGCATCCTTTCCCAGTCCGAAGGGGTGTAGGGCACCGCCCTACAGATGCCAGTCGCACCCAAAGACAAGGTTTCAGGGGTCAGGTTTCAGGGGTCAGCCCGAGCGCATCAGAAAGCGGTGCGTGGCACTAAACTGTAAAGTAACTATGAACCATGTCAAACGAAAAAACATGCCCAGTACATATGAGTGTAAAAATGGTACATAAATTGGAGCCAGTTCAGCAGGGCGCCACCCATGCCACGGGGCGTCAGGGCATGGTATCGGCAGTAGTGGCCCTTTTTGAGCAGGCCGCTTTGACCCACGACCTGCAAGCAGTGGAGGCGTTATTGTTGGAACGCGCTGCTTCACGCGTGGAGTTGATTCGGGCGGCGAGCACCCATACGATTCGTTCTGGCGGCAAACGCCTGCGCGCCGCGTTGGCCCTCTTGGCAGCCCGCTTGGGCGACTATGCGCTGGAACGGGTCATTCACGCGGCGGCAGCCGTTGAATTGATCCAGGCCGCCTCGTTGGTGCATGACGACTTGGTTGACCAAGCGGCGCGCCGCCGCGGGCGGGTGACGGTGCATGCCCGCTGGGACAACGATGTCGCCCTAATGGTCGGCGACTACTTTTTTGCGCTTGCTGCCGATGAGATGGCACGTAGCCCCGATCCCCGCATCATCACCTTTTATGCTCACGCCGTGCGCACCGTGGTCGAGGGCGAGTTGAGTCCCGTCACCATCCTCGAACCAACCGACCAAGCCCTTGCGCAGTACTACTACAAGACAGGCGCAAAAACGGCGGCGCTCTTCGAGGCGGCGTGCAAGGCGGGCATGGCGGCGGGCGGCGGCACGGATGCCCAGATTGTGGCTTTGGGGCGCTATGGCTTCGACCTCGGCATGGCCTTCCAGATCATTGATGATATCCTCGATTTTACCGGCGACGAACAGACCTTGGGGAAGCCTGCGGGCAACGACCTGCGCCAAGGCACCATCACCCTCCCCTTGATTCTCGCCATGGAACGCACCGCCAGCCCCCGTCTGCGCAACCTAATCGACATTGCGGCCCCAAGCGATGCCCAAGTGCAAGACGCCATCAGCGAGGTCGCCGCCGCCGGTGGCGTGGCCGCCGCCAACGCCGAAGCGCAACGTTTCATACGCCAAGCCATTGGCCACCTCGCCGACTTTCCCCCCTCGCCTGCACTGCACGCCCTCGCACGTCTCGCCAACTTCGTGGTGGAACGCGAAGCCTAAACCTGCTGGGGCTGCGCCCCAAACCCCCGCCGGGAAGGGGCGTGGGGAGGGCGCAGCCCTCACCACAAATTTCCACCCAACCCCCGCCGGAGAGGGGCGTGGGGAGGGCGCAGCCCGCCCCGCAAATTTCCACCCAACCCCCGCAGCCCCAACAACACTATCTAAAAAACTATGGTATAGTTGCGCCTCGGTATGGAAAAGACTGAATACACAACAATGTCCGCCGTGGAACTGCGCCACTGGTGGTATGGCGGCATGCGGGCGATTAGCGCCGCACTACTCGATCCGCTCTACAACGGACGGCGCAACCTGCGCATCCTTGACGCGGGCTGTGGTACCGGCGGCGATGCGCTCTTTCTGCAGCGTTATGGCCGTGTGGTCGGCCTCGATTACGCCGCCGAGGCGGCGGCGTTGATCCACGACCGCCTGCCGGGGCGTTTTGTGCGCGGCAGTGTCCTCCAACTGCCCTTTGCCCACGACAGCTTTGATCTCGTTACCTCCTACGATGTACTCTACCACGCGGGGGTGCCCGATGAGTCCAGCGCTTTGGCTGAAGTGCGCCGCGTACTCGTTCCCGGCGGCCACCTCTTGCTGCGCCTGCCCGCCTATGAATGGCTGCGCTCGCGCCATGATCGCCAAGTCCATACCCGACGACGCTATACCGCCAGTGAAGTGGCAACGATTCTGGCTGAAGCGGGCTTTGTTGTGCAACGCCTGACCTATGTCCTAAGCCTTCTCTTTCCTCTGCCAGCCGCCACGCGCCTGCTCGAACGCTTTACGCCTGATACGGGAATGGACGAATCGGCAATGGGCCTGCCGCCTGAGCCGCTCAACCAAGCCCTGCGCCTCCCCATGGCCCTCGAAGCCGCCTGGCTCGCCCGCGGCGGACGCTTTCCCTGGGGTCTCTCGATTGTTGCGCTGGCGCGGCGGTAGGTTTTTGTGCTGCGCTGTGCCGTCGTGAGGGCTTACGCCCCCACACGCATGAACGTAGGCATCTGGCGAGCCTGCCTGCGGGGGCGCGGGGGCACGGCCCCCGCAAAACCTGCCCACCCGGCGGGGGCGCGGGGGCACGGCCCCCGCAGAACCTCCCCGCCCGGCGGGGGCGCGGGGGCACAGCCCCCGCAAAACCTCCCCGTCCGGCGGGGGCGCGGGGGCGAAGCCCTCGCAAACACCCCCCGCCCGGCGGGGGCGCGGGGGCACGGCCCCCGCAAAACCTCCCCGTCCGGCG
>RSAS01000084.1 GCA_003934145.1 Candidatus Viridilinea halotolerans
GGGGGGGGGGGGGGGGGGGGGGGCGGGGCGGCGGACTGTTAGGGCAAAAGCGGGGGTAGGGGAGCGAGGTGCCTATGCTCAGCCCAGCCGAGTGGCTTGCACGGGTAGGTTTTGGCGCGGGCAATCCCTTTGCGCTGAAGTGGGCCGAAGAGGAGCGCGACCGGCTTCATGAGTATTTTGTTGATCACCACGCCTACCACGCCATCATTGATGCGGGTGTCGTGCGTAGCACCATCCTCCATGCGCCGCGCGGCGCCGGCAAGAGTAGCACGCGCCGCATGTTTGAGGCTCATTGCCAGGCGCAAGCCCCCCATCAGTCGGCGTTGTTGCTGCCGCTGACTGATTGGATGCCCTTGGTTGAGCGGGTGGGTAATGCGCCGGTTGGCCCACGTGATCTGCTGGCCGAGTTGTTGCGCCTCTTTGTCGTTGCTCTTGCCGAGTTACCTGAAATTCCTGGCACCCCACTGCCCCCGGATGAGGCGGGCTACCTGCGCTGGATGAGCGCAACCTACGGCGACTACCTGCGCCCGTCGCAACGCGCCACGCTACGCGAGCGCGCTTGGTTACTCGACACGGAAGCGCCGGGTACGTTGGCTGCCTACCAACTGGATGGGTTGCCGGTATTGCGCTGCTTTGCTCTGCTCGTCCAGATCGGTGCGGCGCTTGGGTGTGTGCCCTGCTATGTCGTAGTTGACGGTATTGACGAGCTCTGTGAGACGAGTGCCGATTGGGCGACCGGCGCCACCTTGTTGGCCCCATTGCTGGGCAATCTACGTATGCTCGAAGTGCCGGGGCTGGCCTTTAAGTGCTTTATCCCCAGCGGTGTCGTGGCGGTGCTGCGCGAGCGTCGTCTGTTGCGCGAAGATCGCATCGCCACCCTGGAATTGAGTTGGTCGGCATGCCAACTTGAGCATCTACTGCGCCAGCGCCTCCTCGCTTTTAGCGAAGGCGCCGTGCAGAGTTTGGCCCAGATTGCCGCGCCGGAGCTACCCAATATTGATCAGCAACTCTGTGCGGCGGCGGCGGGTTCGCCCCGCACGTTGCTCAGCCTTGGCGATTGGCTCATCCAAGCCTGCGCACGCACCGCTAGCGACAACGAGCTCTTGCTGCGCCCGCTACACCTCCAGATGGCGTTGGATGCCTGTGGGGCGCGCATGCCCGCGATCGGCATCGCGCCGTTGCGCATCACCGCCGATGGTACCATCTGGCTAGGCGAACGTATGCTTGACGTTTCGCGCCGCCTGACGCCGTTGCAGCGTCGCCTGTTGGATTATCTCTACGATCACCACGGACGGCTCTGTTCGAGCGACGAACTGATTGCCAACGTTTGGCCCGCCGAGGCGGCGCCAAACGACAAGGACTCGCTACGTCGCCTCGCCGATCGCTTGATTGACTTGATCGAACCCGATCCGCGCCAGCCAGTCTATATCGAGCGGCGGCATGGCGGGTTTTATGTGCTGAATCATGTGGGATGAGGCGGGAGGCGGGAGAGGCGGGAGGCGGGAGGCGGGAGGGGAGAGGCGGGA
>RSAS01000049.1 GCA_003934145.1 Candidatus Viridilinea halotolerans
CGTGAGATTTCCGAGGCCTATGCCGAGCATGTTCAGGCACGGGTCGAGGCCGGTACGCTCGCCGTGTCGACGGCACAAAATCGTCTCTCCACCGTCAACACCACGTTCGCGGCGCTGCGCGGCGACCGCCATGTACAGCTCTCTCCCAGCCAATATGCCGGACCACGCAGTAACGTCAGGACAACGGCGCCGGCCGCCCTGGACACCCCCCGTGTGCAGGGCGCTATCGCGGCACTGCAAGAGGCCGGCCTGACCCGCGCCGCCGCCACTCTCGAGCTCGCCCGGGCATTCGGCGTGCGACGCGAGGAGGCGATCAAAGCCGACCTCGACCGCTGGTCACGTGAGGCCGCTCGCCATGACCAACATGGCAACTCGTACGTCAACGTCCAGGAGGGTACCAAGGGCGGCAGAGACGCCGATCGCTGGATCCCGGTCGGCGAGGCACAGCGCCAAGCCCTAGCCAATGCCCTCGCTGTCCGCCCCGAGGGCAGTGCCAACCTGATCGCCCCCCATGAGACCTACGCTCAGCTCGCCATCAGCCGCGGCGGCGAGATCGCCCAGGGGCGCGAGATCCTTCGGCAGCACGGGTTGCCCGGCTATCACGATTCGCGCGCAGCCTACGCCTGCGCGCGCTACCAGCAGATCACCGGCCACCCCGCCCCGGCCGTGGCCGGCGAGCGACTGGCACCCAAAGACAAGGATCTCGAGGCGCGCCTCACCATCTCCAAAGAGCTCGGCCACGGCCGGGTCGATGTGTTGGTCAGTTATGTCGGGAGCCGCCGATGACCACCGTACGCCCCACTCGTATTGAGATCCTCCTGCGCCGCGCCCAGCCCGGTAAAAACAGCGGCGTCCGGGCCCACATCCAGCGCGGCCAACGCATTGCTCGGGCCATCGAAGAACGCTGGGGGATCCGTGAGCCCTACCAGTGGCGCGTCAAGCACCTGCAGTGGTTTCTAAAGGCCAAAACCGCCGAGCTGTCGCCTGCCAGCCGCTATGACTACTGGCGTACCGCCGGCGTCATCGCCGCGGCGCTGGGCCACTGGCCGGACTGGGAGCCACACCTGCGCGGGCCCTGGACGCGCCCCTCGCCCCCCGGGCCGTGCCCAGGGGCTCCAGGAGGACGTCCCCGCAAGCTGGCTCGCCCCCGTCCCGCATGAACGAGGCGGCTTGATAATAGGACAAAACCTATATAGCTTATTCCCTATACACACAGGAGGGACCCCATGTGGTCGATCGAGCAGACGGAGCGATTCGAGGCCTGGTACCACGCGCTGGATGACACCGACCGCGAGAACGTCCTGGCCTCGCTCCTGCTCCTGCGGGAACGCGGCCCGATGCTGGCCCGACCGCATGCTGACACCGTGAATGGCTCCCAGTACCCGAACATGAAGGAGCTGCGAATCCAGAGCCAAGGGCGCCCGATCCGCGCCTTCTATGCGTTTGACCCGCAACGAACCGGCATCCTGCTGTGCGCCGGCGACAAGGGCGGCAACGACAAGCGCTTCTATGACGAGATGATCCCGGTAGCCGACAAGGAATATGCGGCCCACCTGGACACACTGAGGTGAGGTGACCCCCATGGCACGCAAGCTGGAAGACCTAATCGCCAACGAGAAACCCGAGGTCGTGGCGGCAGCCCAGGCCAAGGCCGATGAGATGCTGCTCGAGCTGCGGCTCGCCGAGCTGCGGCAGCTGGTCGACATGACCCAGGCACAGATGGCCGAGGCGATGGGCGTCAAACAGCCGACCATCGCCGGACTGGAGAGAGCCGGCCAGGACCTGCGCCTGAGCTCCCTCAAGCGCTATGTCGAGGCCATCGGCGGCCGTGTTCGCCTGGATGTCGAACTCCCCGACGGCAGCCATCACGGCTTCCCAGTCTGAGCGATACGGACCGGGTTCCCCGCGCCTCCAGGAGGCTATCGGCCACACTCGACCATGCCGCCGGAGCGGCTCAGTGCCGGCGGCGTGTGATCAGCACAGCGGCGCCCGCGACGATTGTCGCGACCATGATCAGCAGAATCGGCGACACGCCAAGCAAGAACATCCAGAGATCCGTCATCCCCCCAGCATAGCCCCCACGCTGCCCCCTCAAACCCCGCTACGGCGGGGTTTTTCGTGCCTGGCCACCGGCGACACGCCCTGCTGCCGGGATATTTCGTATCATACGCGTATTTTGTATTGTATTTTGTACCGTATAACATATAATATGAAATACAATATACGATACGGCTGAAGGAGATACGATATGGCACGCACCGGAGTCACCTACGAGCAGGTCGCCACCGTCGCCGACACCCTGGTGGGACAGGGCGAGAAGCCGTCCATCCAGCGGGTGCGCGAGCAGCTGGGCACCGGCAGCCCCAACACCATCCACCGCCACCTCAAGGCGTGGCGGGCCACCCAGGCGCCGGCCGAGCGTCGTGCCGCCCGCCTGCCTGACGAGCTGGCCGCCGCCCTGGCCGAGGAGCTGGAACGCCAGGCCGCCGCGGCCCGCGCCGAGGCCGAGGAGAACGCCCTGGAGGCCCAGCACACCGCCGACGAGCTCGCCGCCACCGGCGAGCAGCTGGAGGAGCAGGTCGAGGAGCTGAGCGGCCGGGTGGAGGCCCTGGAGAGCGAACGCGATCGTGTCACCGGCGAGCGCGACGAGGCGCGCAGCGCCCTGGCCGAGTTCCGCGAGCGGGTGCGGGAGCTGGAGACCCAGCGCGACGACGCCCGGCAGCAGCTGGCCGAGGCCCGCAACCGGGTGACCACCCTCGAGGAGCAGCGTGACGAGGAGCGGGAGGCGCGCATCGAGGCCCAGCGCGAGGCCAAGCAGATCGATCAGGCCCGCATCGAGGCCGAGCGCGCCCTGGCAGTGGCTGAGACCCGCACCGAGGCCGCCCAGCAGCAGGCCGAGGAACGTGCCAAGGCGCTCCAGGAGGAACGACAGGCCCGCCAACAGGACGCCCAGGGGCACCGCCAGGCCCTGGCCGAACAGCGCGATGAGTACCGGGAACGCCTCGCCGCCCTGGAAAAGCAACTCCAGGACGCCCAGAAACGCGCCCAAGAGGCCGAAAAGGGGCGAACCAAGGCCGAGGTACAGGGTGAGGCCCTAGCGGCCCGTATGGAGGCCCTGGAGAGCCGCCAACGTCACGATCGGGAGGAGGACCAGGGGCAGCTGCCCCTGGGGGAGTAATTCAGGGTGGGATGGGCGTCTCGAAACGCGTCGGTGAGCGCTCAACCCGTCAGGCCGAGCTCACGCTCCACGTCGTCCAGGTGGTGGAGCGTGAGCTCGCCGCGGCGGAGCTGCTCCAGGGATGTCTCGGCGAGATAGCGATCCTCGAGATCATCCAGGTGCTCGAGGATCGCTTCTCGGACGTAGTCACCCTTGGTACGGCCAGAGGCCTTGGCTAGGGCTTCCAGGCGTTCTTCGATCTCGGTGGGCAGGCGTAGGGTCAGCATCAAATCTCCCGACAGGCGTGGCTATGCCAGTAAAGCACTCAACCCAAGCGGAGCCACGAACCTTTGCGACGACCTCCAAGCGTGCCTCCTCCACCTACCTGCTAAACCCAGGCGCGGAGCGCCTTTGTTCCTGCACGAGGATAGGGTTCGGCCCACTGTAGCTTGTCACTTTAGCGGCCAGGCTGTGCCGTCCAGGGCGCGCAGCCGCGGAGCGGCTCGAAAGCGCCCGTCAGCTGCGCCTCTGGCGCGTCATCGTTTAGGCCCGCGTAGCGGGGGCGGAGCGAGGTACGAGCGAAGGGTAGGTGAGCGCGTAGCGCGTTAAAGGTTTTTAAGGTTTTGGTTAAAAGCGCGCGCGCGTTACAGTTTCGGAAAGCCTTGCCTGATGCGGGCTGCAGGGGCATCAGTGCAGGTAAACGTACGAAGCGGGTGCAGGTAAAAGTACGTGCCAATTCACAGCCGAGGTGCAGGTAAAAGTACGTGCTACTTCACAGGTGGTGCAGCTAAAGGTACGTGTCGAAAGCTATCGTACCTTCACCTGCATTAACGAATGCGCTTCTGGGGCTTACCCTTTACCAGATCATCCATTTGGGCCTTGCCTCCCTTCGCTCCACGAGCATAAAACGTCACCGCATCACCTTCCTGATCGAAGCTCACTCGGTAGTCCGGCAGCTCGCTGGTTTCGACTAGAGCCTTGATAGCTCCTCGGAAGTTGCGCAGCGTATCCATGCTACCGCTCTTCTCATACAGTGCACGGATGCTCACACGCCACTTGGGTTGTGCTCCGCAGTGCTTGCGGGCCAGTTCATAAATCCTCCGATCCAGCGGCTTACGCAGCCGGAAGTAGTCTCGGCTGAGGGTCAGCACTTGCCGAGCTTCCACCGCTCGCCACAGCCAACGTGGTAAATCGACTTCCACGGCCACCATCCTGTCGTCGTTGCGTGACTTCTCAACGACACGCCAGGAATCCACTAGCCCAAAGCCCTCACGCTCGCGATAGCCATCCGTTTCGATATTGGTCTCAATCCGTGTCCCAGCAAGTCGCCTGAGCGCTTCGGCAGCCCGCTGGTAACCGACACCTGACGTTGGCCGGTTGGTCGTCACCAGAAAATCGTACATTGTGAATCGTACCGTCCTGGAAACATCTTCTCGGCCTCGATTCATTGCCTCGACAAGCTGGCTAATGCAGTAGATCCACAAATCTTTGTCGTGGATCGTCGCGCAACCACCGTGACCAGGCATGACCTTGACGGTCACGTTGTTGCGCCCGTAAGTACGCATTCGCGTATCGCCTGCCTTCAGAGCGAATAGCGGATGCTCCATGCTCCCGATGTCATCTTTCGGGCTCGCATCCAGAATATCGGCAATGAAAAAGTCACGCTGGGCATGACGCTCAGGAACGAGTGAAGAACGCTTACCTCTCGAGCCCTTGCTTCTGCTTGGGCAGAGACGTGTGGAGGCTTCATTCCAGGTTTCACCTGGCCTGGCGTTCTCCTGGATGAATTGCTGGCGATCCTTGCTCATGCCCTGCCTCTGGTCATTCTTTGATGAGGCCGTGTTCAACGGCCCGATAGATCGCCATGTTGATGATGGCGGCTCGAGACTGGCCAAGCTCTGCGGCCAACTCGTCTACTCGCTGCAACAGCGCCGGCGTGATCGTGAGGCTGATCTGCCGCTTGTTGCCCTTCCTCACCCCTTTCGGCTGTGCTTCCGAATCAGGTGCACCAGAGATGAATGATTCCGCCGTCTGCGAAGGTTTTGCCTTCGGCTTGGTAATTGCCATAAACACCCCCTATAAAATCATATAAATATCATTTTAATATTAAAATAGCTCTTTTTCAAGTGCAGCTAATTCGGCAACAGCTTTCTTGTCCACGGGTTTCATCTCTTGCACTGACAGCCCTGCCCCCGTTGCATTAGCAAATGCTTTTCGCCTTCGTATCGGCGTCGCCAGGTATTCGAACTGGGGAACATCAGCAACCGCCGCGGCCGCTTCATCATTGTCCACCGAGTTGCCACCAGGATCGGCCAGGTTCAACACAGCGACCGATCGCAAGCCATCTCTGACGCTACGCGCTTCATCTACTAGGGATGCCATATCGCTTAGCGCCCATACGTCATAGGAACGAGGAGCAAAGGGCACCAACAGCACATCGCTCAACACCAAAGCCGCTCGCAGGGCCGTTGAGTCACGACCGCCGGCATCAATGATGATGTCATCGAACTTGGCCATCTGCTGCTGTACCTGGCTCCGCAGCGTCGGCCCATCAGGGTATGTCGCGCAGGCGATACCAGGGCTCACCCCATTCTCTGCACGGATGCTGATAGCTGTCTGTGCCGTGCCTTGGCGATCACCATCGATCAGCCATACGTCGCGCCCCGATAGGGCTCGAGCAATCGCCAAGCTAACTGCAAGCGTGGTCTTACCAACCCCACCTTTCGTGTTGCCTACAGTAATTATCATGATAGACCTTTTTTAATATTAAAAACGATTAACTCTTATACCCTATACGATTTCTTTGTCAACCCAATGTCTTTTCGTCAGCCCCTGAATGCTATCCTTGCCCTTCGGGCAAGCCATCGCGGAGGAGGCACATGCCGATGGAATACGACCACCAGGGCCGCAAGGTACTTCGCTCCAAGACGCGCTCAGGCCGACTCGTGAGGCTGGGAACAGCCAGCCTCAAAGAGCAGCCGTTCGCGTCACGAGAAAAAGTCCAAGAGACCCACTCAAAGGCAAACGCCGCCTCCAGGGAAACTATACGTAAGCATCGCGCCGAGCTGCTTGGCGAAGACTGATGGCCCTGCCACGGCTCTCTCGCTGTCATGATGGGACAAAATGGCTCCCACACTCTCCACGGCCGCTTTCAAGCAAGCAGCACAGCACATCCTGTCACTGTCTGATGAGCACCTGGACGCGATGACCGAGAAGGGGCAGTTTTCGGAGGTAGATGACAATGGCTAAGCAGTACCGCAGTGACGCCCTCGCCGCCATCCATGAAACCCTGGAGGCGCTGCACGAGGCCGGTGCCATCGACAATCAGACCATGCGTGACTTCAATGAGACCTGCCTCACGCCGGTAAAGGCCCTGTCTCCTGAGGAGATCCGCGCCCTGCGTGAGCGTGAGCACTTGTCCCAGCCTGTGTTTGCCCGCTACCTCAACGTCAGCAAGAACCTGGTCTCCGACTGGGAACGCGGCGTGAAGCGACCTGGCGGTCCGGCGTTACGCTTGCTGACGCTGATCGAGAGGAATGGCATCCAGGCCGTCGCCTAAACCTCCCGCCCCACGGCCGGCGCCTCCTGCCAGGATCGCAGCTCTTCCAGTTCGGGAGCATCGGGATCGCATTCAGCTAGCAACTGCTCGAGCTGGGGGTGGTTCACGGCCTTGGCCAGCCCTTCGCGCTCGAGGGAAGCATTCAGCGTCACCCGGCTGACCCCGAAGTGCTTGGCCACCTCGGTCTTGGTGATCTCAGGGTCGGCCAACATCGCCGCCGCCTTGCGCACGTCTGCGGCTGACATGACCGGGCGACGCCCTCCCTTGCGACCGCGGGCTCTGGCCGATGCCAGGCCGGCCAAGGTCCGCTCCCGGATCAGGCTGTGTTCGAACTCCGCCAGGGCGCCGAAGATGTGGAACACCAGCTTGCCCCCGGCACTGGTGGTATCGATCGCCTCGGTGAGCGACCGGAAGCCCACACCGCGGTCATCCAGCTCGTGGATCAGCTCCACCAGGTCCTTGAGCGAGCGAGCCAACCGGTCGAGCTTCCACACCACCAGGGTGTCGCCGTCGCGTAGGGTACGCAGGCAAGCCTGCAGCTCGGGGCGCTCTCGCTTGGTGCCGGTGACACGCTCCTCGAAGATCTGCTCGCAGCCGGCCTCCTCGAGGGCGTCACGCTG
>RSAS01000918.1 GCA_003934145.1 Candidatus Viridilinea halotolerans
TCTCCCACAACGTGGGAGAGGGGGCAGGGGGTGAGGGCCATCCGGCGCATCCCAATAACCTATTCGTGACTTGCCGAACCTATCCCCTGCTTCAAGAATCAAGCTGCCGACCGCCCTTCCACCCCAGAAGCTCCTGTCTCCACCAAGGGCAGCAGGATCGTGGGTGCCGCAGCGTGACGGCCCGTGCGTAGGGTGGCGACCATCGTTGCGAGCGGATTGCTCACCCAGCGGTGCAAGATGGTCGGCACCTCACGCGAGTCCCAGTCCAACGCGTGCAGGCGCGGGCGAATATCGGGGCCAGCGTTGCCACCGAATGCCACGATGCCGCCCACCGTTGGGCGGGGGATGCCAGGTGCCCAGCGCAAGGTGAGCAGCGTGCGGGGCCAGCCGTGGAGCAGCGCACCATCCAACAGCGGGGCATCGGCACGCGCAGGCCACAACCAGAGGAAGTGCTGAAAGCCCGTCGTAACCAAGCCGTGGTGCAGCAAGGTTCCCCCGTCGGGGTCGCTCAATCCCGCCCGCAAGGTGCGGCGGATCAGCCCAGCACGGCAGCCGAGTTCACAGTGGCCCAACGCACAGCCCGCGCAGCCGTGCAGCGCGACATAGGCCCGCTGTTGTTGCTGCGGCCCTGCCTGTGCCAAGATCGTCCAGAGCGGCGCGTCCGTAAGGTGGTAGCGCATCCCCTCCGCCACCGCATCCGCGTTGGTGAGGCGCGCATCAGGTGCAAGTTTCCAGATCGTCATCATGTCGGTATTTCCCCCCATTCACACATGGGCAATGCGGTTCACGCCAAGCTCCGTAATCACCACGTTCTCCCCGTCGCGTTGGGCCAAGCCATCCGAATACAAGGCGCGCAGCGTGCTATCCCGCGTCGGCCCATCCATGCCAATGGAGGTGGCGATCTGATCAACCGTCGCCCCCTCCTGACCACAGCCACGCAGGAAGATGAGGATGGATTGGTCGGGGTGCTGGCTCTGGAAGCCAGGGATGGTATAGCCCTGGGCGGCGAGGCGCTCGATAGCGGCTTCGTTCGCCGCCCGCACCGCGTCGGAACTCGCGGCATGGAAGCGCGCCGCGTGCTGCCCGGTGAGCGGGAGGGTGCGCTGATTGGTGCGCCACGCACGAACCGAGCGCACGGCACGCCGCCCCAACCCGAAGAGCAACACCCCTCCCAAGATGAGCGCCGTCCCTCCGGCAAGGGGGTTCATCACCTCGGGCCGACGCACGAACGCAGGTACCCCCGCCATGAAGAGCAGCGGCGGCAACACGGTCACCAGCAGCAGGATGAGCAGCAGGATGAGAGTCAATCGGTGTTGAAAACGCACAACGACACTCCATGTCTACAGATCACAGTCATCGACTCTTGTGGCGATAAACCAACCCTCCACCCACCACTTGCCTTCTTCAAAAACCAACTCGGAAAAGCGGCATACGGAAGAACGTTCGTGTTGCCAGTAGCTGTAGGCTTTGATCGCGCCCCCATCTTCACGAAGGCCGCGAACCTCCACCGCTTGAAATGTGCCGTGTACCGAACGTTGCCCTTCTTCGCTGATCAGCCATGCGGTTTCTCGCACCTGCCGTGCGGCGAAGTCTCTTTGCCATGTCTCTCCTCGATGGGCCAGTAACGATGTAGCAAGCACACGATCAGATCGCGTGAGTGCCGTAATCCATGCTTCGTGAACTGCCAGAGGATTCGTCTGGTCAATCCCCGCCAGCGGCATAACGACTGCGGTGTCGTGGCTCCTTGTTTGGCACGCGGTGAGTACCAGCAACAGCACCAGAAGCAACCATAGGGTAGCCACACGTCGCTTGTGCATAAACACTCCTAAGAACCTTCCAGCAACCGTTCCTCGTTAACGGTTGCGTAGACATGCATGGGTGAGGCGTAGGCATTGAAAACGGCAACGCAGGCAGCCCGTTCATGCTGGGTGATGAAGTCGAGGTGGGTGGGGGTGAGGATGGGCAACGCTTCCCCAATCTCCTGGGTCGGGTTCTTTTCCATGTGGAAGAGAAACTTTATGGGGGAGTTTTCGAGAATAACCCGCCCGAAATCGGTCTTCAGAAAGGTTTGCGGGGTCTGGTCGGCCAAGACGAGGGCCAAGCCGTATTTACGCGCCACCCGTGTGATAGTGGCGGCGAGTTGCCCCACGGCCGTAATGCGACTGGCCAGCCCAAATTCGTCAATGATCAGCAGCGTGGGCCGCTTCCGGTCACGTCGGGCATCACGCATGTAGCGATAGATCATGCCGATGATGTGGGCATAACGGAACGGAATGAGGCTTTTGTCGTTCGATTGATCTGTAAGGTCAAACACCGTCACGTCCTGGTCGAGATTCCACGCCTCAGAGGTCGCGCCGTTAAAACACGCGCCGCGCAGCGTCTGGGTGTCCATGCGCGTCGCTGAGCCGAACAGCACCATGCGGAGCGATTGGGCAATGCCAAGGGCGAGGGGTTCTTCTAGCTCTTCGAGCGCCAGGATGAGATCGGTCAGGATCGGCGGAGGCGGATCTCCCGCGCCTTCTTCGCCCTCATCAGGGGCTGATGAGGGGGCATAGACCGCCAAGAGTGCCCGTTCCAAGCATCCTCGCTCCTCCGGCGTGAAGGATCGCGGTTCCATGCCGATCACGTCCGTGCCGGACGAGATCGGCGTGCCGAGCAGCATCTCCAGCGAGGAGATGACGTAGGCGATTTGCCCGTAGATCCACTGTGGGCCGTCATCTTCGCCATACACCGGATCCAACACGTTGAGGCGAGTATCCGGGCCAATGGGGTAGCGACGGCAGCCGTCGCCGCAGGCCCGTTCTAACCGCACTCCGTTATTCTCCGAGTCGATCCAGATCACCCGCCAGCCCATCGTCGCGGCCACGCGCATGGTCATCACGTTGAGGAAGAAGGTCTTGCCGCACCCCGTTTGCCCCAAGACGACCGTATGCCCCGCTTTGCCTTCGGCAAAGATGTTATAAAACAACGGCGCATGCCGGTAGGCATCAATGCCCCAGAAGGGGCCATCGGTGTGGCGTGAGCGGTAGAAGCTGGTGATGCCAAAGAGGCACCCAACACCGTGGGAGAGCATGGATGATCGCCTCCACGCCGCATCAATGCGTTTCGCTGGAATGGTGGTGAAGAGTTTCAGCAATTCCTCTTGCGACCCCGCAAACGCCTCGCAGCGTAACGTGCTGCTCAACAGGTCGCGCACGGCGGCGCGGCGCGACCGCACCTCGTCGGCACTGCTCCCTTCGACGAGAATGGCGATCTGCACCTGATGCAAGGATTGAGTGCGAATCTCGCGCATCACCCGCTCCGCATCCACGAGCTTATCCTCGCTGCGCGTATCTTTCACCTGCGTGTTGCGTAGTGCCGCACGGGCCGCTTGGAAGGCAAACTCTGCTTGGCGACGAGCTTTTTCGCTCGACACCGTTTCCACATCAATCGCTATCGTCACATTGAAGGGCAAGGCCATCAGGGGGTGCAAAACACTCGCATCAATATCGCCCAAGATCGCATGGGAACGCATGATGCTCAGAAAGGGATGGCCCGGCTGTACTGGAGCCAGCAACGACTGTTGTTCGCGCGCCCGCATCGGCCCGGTGATGATTGCCGGAATGCTTGGGAGGAGCTGCACCTCGCAACGAAACGCCATCTGAATCGAGGTCTGCACCTCAAAGGATTGCACCTCCGCTGGGGGCCAGACCATGAGCGCATACTGGGCGCTCCGCAAGGCACGGTGGCCCACATCGTCATACATCGTTTCCATGTCGCGCACGATGGGCAGCGTCCATGTGCGCGATGCGAGGCGTTCGCCCACCAGCAGCCAATCGGACTCACTGGCCAACGTCGGGGCGTGCATGATCGCGGGCCGATCCGCCATCATTTCGTGGAGTACCTGCCGGTCGTGTGCCGAGAGGGCATCCACGGCATCCGCCAGTTCTGCATGCACCCCCTCCGTCGTGTGGCCCTCGCCGTCGTGCAGCAATTGGTAAAGCAACGGCATGAGACGTTCGTGCAACCCCCGGTAGCGGTGCACGGTCTGCTTGCGGAGGTGCAGCGCCACCTTCGCCTGATCTATCGGGAAGGGCCGCGAAAAGGCCAGCAACCGGAAGGGGTATGAGCGCCCAATGGCGAACGTGGCGATCTGACGCTCATACGCTTCGAGGTCACCCTGCTGCTCAATGGGCGGGGCTTGTATGCCAAAGATATACATGGCGTTTGGCTTTCTCCGATTTCATGTTCTTGGTGGCGGGAGAGGGAATACTCCCTCTCCCGCCACGTCAGGCGTCATGGCCAAGGCGTCGTCATGGATCGCCACCACCCCATCTTCCCAAGAAATAGCAACCCCGGACACCTTCACCGCATGTTCGGGCATCTCATCAGGGGTGATGTTCTTGGCAAACAACGTGTTCCTCATCCAAGCCCGCCCCCGCGAAACGAGGCGGTCGAAGGTGGAACTCCCGTCAATGTCGGTCGCAACGAAGTAGCCAACCAATGCCATGACGATCATGACCAGTGTTCCGACGACCCCGCTACTCCACCACGAACTCACCGCCGAACCCGGAATGGCGGCAAGTATGGCCCCAGCAAGTTGCTGGATGGTGAGGAAGGGCAGCACCTTCTCCTCACGTCGTCCAATGATTTGGTCAAGCGTGCGATACATCGTGTTGACGACCCCTATGCCTCACCAATACCAAACATCCAGTCCAAGACGTCTGGCATCACACCGATGAAGATAGCCATCACACACACCTTGATAATGAATCCCCTATTCTGGTTCGCAACATCCGGTAACACCGGCTGAAGCAGCACGGTAAAGAAGGCCAAGGTGATGCCAAGGATTGCCATTGACCGCAGCGCCGCCTTGAACGGTTGGTAAATCTTATCGATGATCGAATTCAGATCGGTCGCCTGACCCAACGGGATAAGTGACGCGATGTCATTGCCAGACGGCAGCGCCAGCGCCCACGACGTAGGAATCGCGGTGACGCTCTCGCGCAATGACAGCGCCAACGAATGAAACAAGAGCATAAGCGGGTACACACAAACCTCCTCGGTAGCAGAAATCAGCATGAGCGACAACACCAAGCAACACCGTTAGTTACCGCATGCAACCACCCCCTTTCATGGCGCACCTCCGCCTGTTGCGGCCCATGTCACGGCAAAACGACGATGCCCGATGGCGACGATGAGATCTTCGTCGGTGTCGATCATCGGGATGACGGTGAACGCCACCGTGAGCGACTCGTCAGCGGGAACGGTGAGGTCTGTTTGGGTCATCGCGGGCAACGGGAGTGGCACCTCGCCGTGGGTCACGCGGATGTCCTCGTAACGCAATGCGAGGGGTGCGCCGCCGGTTGTCGCAAGCAGCAGCGTGAGATCAAGCCGCCCATCATCGTGCAGCGTGGCCTGGGGTGGCTCGACGCGCAGCCGCTCGCTCAGGTAGGCGTCCCGCGTCAGCGGGACGGGGATGGTCAACCGCCAGTCGCGCACGGCGCCGGTGGTGAGGTCGCTGATGCGCCAGAGCGCCTCAACCGGTGCATCGAGCGTGGGGATCAGGAAGCGCAAACGCACCCGCTCGGCTCCTTCCGGCTGCGGGGGCGCACTCATGCCCGCAACCTGCCCGGTCGCTACGAGGAGTTCCGGACGCACGGTATTCCAATCGAGGACAACAGAGGCGTCAGGTTCTCGCTGCACCACCACCTCCACCTGCACCCGCCCCGCCGGAATGGCGGCATCCACCGCTGGCCCCCGCGCAACGATCTCGACAACCGCAAGGGTCGGGATGCCAGGCAGGGCTTGTGCCTCACCCAAGGTGGCATGCGGCGCAGGCAGAGTCTGGGTGAGCGTCCCAACGAGCATGACATCCCCGTCGCAGGCGCGAAGGCGCAGGGAAGGCGGGGTGCGTCCGGTTGTGTCGTGAGCTGCACGAAGGTGATAGGTGCGCTCCGGCGCGCCGTGGGCGCTGAGAATCTGTACCTGCGTTCCGGCAGGCGGCATGACCGCACGGGGTACGCAGAGTTCCAGCGGCCACGCGACGGCGGATCGCCAACCTGCGGTCTGTGAGGCTGGGGCGCTGGGTGGCCACCCAGCGGCATCAACCGCCTGCACCGTGAAGGTCGTCATCGCTCCCGTCGCCGACGGGAGCGTGAGCTGCATGGGCATCCAAATGGCTGCCGGAGCGTCGTTCACGGCAACCGCTGCGGGGGTGGTGGGGAGGGCCGTGACTGGACGTTGCTCCGGCCAGAAGAAGAACGCGAGTATGACCACGAGCAGTATCCCAGCCCCCCCGACTTGGATGAAATAGGCGCGGTCAACTCCGCCCCGCTTCCTGCTGACGGCAAAGCTCGCCGCCTTGGGCGTGCGGTTGAGGGCGGCGGTATCCAAGCTATACCACTTGCCTTGGAATGGGACACGCCCCGGCCTGGACGTTGCGGGGTCGCCTTGGCACATATCAAGCAGCGAGTCGTAGGCTTCGCGGTCGAACGAAGCGGCGTCGCGGGGTACGTTGCCATGATCGCGGCGATGTTTTTCGACGAAGAATGCTCGCCGAGCCTCAAAAATGTCAGCAAACTCCGCACGGAGTTCTGAAGACATCGCCGCTACGAGATGTGCCTCGATCGCTCGGAGACGGATAGCCTGGGGGCGCTCCTCGGCATCAAAGCCACCGTCGGCACCCTCCTGCAATGACTGGAGTTCTTCGTTGAGGGCGTGACGTTCGCGGTGGAGCGTGAGCCATGTGCGCCACTGCTGCCATTGGGTAAGAATCCGTTCCTCAATAAAAGCTTGGGCTTGTTCGAATTGCTTCTTATCCTGCGTTGCGGTGGTCATCGCGCCACCTCCGGCAACGTCACTGTCACCTGATCACGGTCGCTGGTGATCGTGTGGGTCAGCCCAGCATCGGGGACGAGGAGGCGCAATACCGCCCCCGCCGGCACCACGCTGGTCAGGGTGGCCCGCCCGTCGGCGTCGGTGACGCCCTCGACGTAGGGGTCACCAAAGAGGTTGGTGAGCAAAAGCCGCACACCGGGGACGCCCGACGCACCATGACGCTGCACCAGCACCGTGATCTCGACGGGAACGGGGGGCCGCGCTGCCGGGGGCGGGACGGGATCGGGCGGGAGCGGACGCACCACCAGCGTGCGTTGTTCGGGCGCAGGTGAGACGCCCGGCGAAGGCGACACGCCGGTGGTTGGCGTGAGCGTCGTCGTACTGGTCACGGGAATCATGGGATTGGCGGCAAACGACGGCATGGGGCGCACGAGGCGGCGATCAACCCAGCCGCTGCCGACAAAGCTGTCGGTGGTGATCTCAACGAAGAGGCCAC
>RSAS01000866.1 GCA_003934145.1 Candidatus Viridilinea halotolerans
AAGGCCTCCTGCGCCCTGGCGGCTTAGTCGGATTCTTTATCTGAAGAACTATAGCACGCAGCGCATAGGCAGAATAGAACCAATCGGTATCGCCTTGCTGCGCAAATTCCAGGCAGATCTCGTGGAGCGCGGTACGCAACGCGGTGCGCTGGGCCACATCGGGCACCGCCTGCGTCACAAGGTCGATCTGGGCCGCAAGTAACGGCGCGTAGGGGCGCGGATCGCTGGCACTGACGTGGGCAGCCAACGCCTCAAAGGTCGCCAGATCGCGCTCCAACAGCACAAACAGGGCCAGAATGGTATCGCGCAGCAGCGCCAGCCGCTCCCTAATCTGGTTGAGCAAACCAGTTCGTTGCGCCTCATGCACCAGCGGTTGTGCGTGGAACTGCGCCGCGTCGCGCAACTCCTGCTGATAGTGAGCCACTGCCTGCCACTTCTCGGCCCCCAGCAGCGCCTGAGCCACCACCAGCGCATTGGCGAGATCGGGCCGCCCGGCGAGGGCAGCCGCCGCACCTTCTTCGCTCGTAATGCCTTCTAGCAGCAGCGCCAGATCGAGCAGATTGAGCGCAGCACAGGGCTGGAGGCTCGTCGCAAGATCGAAGAAATACCACTGCACCCCATTGGTAAGCGCCCCCAAATAGAGGCCGCGCAAACGCGCATAGCGCGCCAACTGCTCCGGCGGCGTCTCACCGGAAGCCTGGCGCGTCGTCAGCAGATCGCCAAAACCAGAGCGTTTGGTCTCGATCAGCGCCACAGGGCGTCGTTCGGGGCCAGGCGCATAGAGCAGCAGATCAACGCGGTCGGCAGCCTCCAACTCAAGCGTCTCTGCCGGGTAGCCAAAGCCCTGTTGCAGCAGATGATCGCGGACGAGCGCGGCACGCAGGCGCAACTCATCGCCGCCGTGGCGCCGCAGATCGCCAGCGAAATAGGCCAGCGCCGGGCCGTGGAGGGGGTCTTGCCACGCACGCAACGCAGCGACGAGGCGCAGGGCAAAAGTAGTGAAGGAAGGGGACATGGCTCAATACGTTTCGGGTGAGGGGGGGCAAAGGGTGTCAAGTTTCTGACGTAGGCGTGCCAAGCCTGAACGACTTGGCGGCCTTGCGTGAACTTATTTTGAAAGATACACGCAGCGACCCTTATAATGGCACAGTGCTGCAATTGTAACGCTGTTTCGTGCCACCTCAGCACGGACATGGTTTCAGAAAGGCCCGGCCAACGTTACACTCTTGGGATGCCACGGATGGCCCTGCCCCCCCGTGCCCCTCTCCCGCAAGCGGGAAAGGGGGGGAATGCAGCAAGATTCTTGGTGTTGCAATGCGTTCTTGCGGCGCAACAGCCACGGATAGGCTCTTGGGCGGCGGCGGGTGGCCCTCACCTGTCAAGGGTTTTATGCAAAGCGAGCGCACAACCTGCTAGGTGTGCGCCGTGCAGCCGCCAGTGGTATCGCCAAACATCCAACGGCGCGCACCTGGCAGGTTTTGAGGAGTAACCAACGGCTCTTGAGACCGAGCAG
>RSAS01000427.1 GCA_003934145.1 Candidatus Viridilinea halotolerans
CACCAAATGGACGAAAAGAGTGTAACGTTGACATGGCCTTTCTGAAACCATGTCTCAGGGTGACAAGAACCGCGTGACAGCGTTCCTTTTGCGCTATTGCATGAAAAGGTAAGGGGATGCGAGGGAACCTGATTCCCTTGCATCGGCGGGGGGTGGGGCTTGGGCCAATACCTTTCAAATAAGGACGAACATAGACCTCACAGGTCTTTGCTGATGGCGTCCCAATGCGGACGAGCAGACCTGTGAGGTCTTATTTGAAAAGTATTGGGGCTTGGGCGAGAGGCTATGCTACACTATAGCCATAAAGATGGCTATCTGAGGGGGCATGATGAGTAAACGCTACTCTATCGCTGAGGCGCGGCACAATCTGGCCGCGATTGTCCATGAGTTGGAGGCTCAGCCCTGCATTGAGTTGACGCGACGGGGTGAGCCGGTGGCGGTGTTGTTGGCCTATGACGCCTACCATCGCATGCAGACGCGGGGCGATTTCTGGCATGCCTATACGTCCTTTCGTATCGCTTTTACCAATGACGTAGGCAGCAGTGAGGCCGATGTGTGGCGCGATCTGCGTGATCGCTCGCCGGGCCGTGAGGTCAACCTATGACCTTGCGCTACCTGCTCGATACCAATGTCATCTCGGAGCCGCTGCGCCCCGAACCGCACCCTGCCGTCATGGCGCGCTTGCAGGAGTATGGGGGCATGTCTGCCATCGCGAGCGTGGTGTGGCATGAGTTGCTCTATGGTGTCGAACGCCGCTGTTCATCTGCGCCGCTCTTTTTCCCGTATTACGGCGCGTCCTGCCACTCAAAGACTTCGTCTGGGTCGAGCAGGCCGTTTTCGTTGCTGTCGTAGCCAACGCGCAGCGAGCTATTGCCGCCCTGCCATGCGCCATAGTCGATCAGCAGCGTCTCGCCATTGCGCAGATCCAACCCGCCCTCGGGCGACTGAAAGATCTCCTCGCTGGTCTCGTTGACACGGGTCATCTCGAAGTCGAAGATCACATCGCCGGAGGCCGCCGAGGTATTGACGCGCACCTCCACCAGGGAATATTCGACATTGATGTTCATGATCACGCTATCGTTCGCCAGCATATCGAAATCAAAGAACGCGAAGCCAAAATCGGCGGCCTGCGTCTCGAAGCCGACATACAGTTCCGGTACCTGCCCCGAGCCGGTGGTGTAGCTGATCTGTGTGCCCCCGGCGGCGACTTCGAACGTATCACGAGTGCCCGCCGGAGCCGTGATCTCGCTCACCTCGAAGACAAATCCGCTGCCGAGATAGCTCAGGCTACTGGTGATTACGTTGGTCTGGCCCTCTGGGAGACCCAGTTCAAGCGAAAGGGTCTGGGTCGGCACAAACGCGTAGTAGCCCTGAGCCGGGTTCTGCCAGGACTTCGGCGCAGCCGCGAGCCCGCTCTGCGGGTTGGCGCTGGGAAACACATGGCTCATATCCAGCGGTAGTAGGTCTTTAAAGAATTTGTGAGCCTCGTTCCCTTTTGTGCCCAGCGCGCCCTGGTACGAGGTGTATGAACTGTCGATAGGGAGGATAAGGTTCGGGATAACTACGATATCAGAACACGGCTTAAGAAATGAACCACATGTCTCTATCTGTGGTTGGATTTCAGTAGGAATCTGAATCTGGTTTAGCTCGACCTGTGCGGGCTCGGGAGCGCAGAAGGGGCAGGTCTGCACGCCCAGGCGCGGCGCGATCGGCGCGTAGCCCAGCGTCTGGCCCTCGGCGTCGCCGCTATAGTCGTCCTCGGTGAGGCTTGCCTCGGGCGAGTAGAACCAGGTGTTGGCAACCGTGTCGATGCTGATCTCACGCGTCTCACCTGGGTAGTTGCTGTCGTAGACAATGATCGCAACCGTACCGCCGCCGAGTTCGCGCAGGCCGATCGGCGCGACCGAGTGGCCGCCCGATTCATCGGCTTTGGAGAAGCGCAGTGTGCCGAAGGCGCTCCCACGGGTGCTGATGTCGGCGCGCAGGGCGGCCAGTACCGCGTTGGGTGAACTCTTCACCGTATCCGCGCGATTGGTTAGGGTGGTAGCAAACCAGTAGGCGATCTCGCGCTGGAGCTTCGGATTGTTTTCAATCGCCAGGTCGATCGCCCGCGCCGCGCCGAAGTCCTGCGGGTTGAGGGTGCCATTGTGCATCAGCAGGCTCACGATCGACATGCCCTCGCACACGCCGGTGATCATGAAGTTGTTGATATTCTCCATCCAGCGCTGGCCGGCTGGAGTGAGTGTGCAACTGCCATCCTGCCGCACCGCCGACGAACAAGCCTTATCGCCAAATAGGCGGCGCACCTCGACCGACGTGAGTTTGGTGTAGGTCGGCTCGGCGTAATTTGCGAAACTAAAGCCATCGACCGCCACATTAAATGCTGCGGGCGGCTTGACAATCAGCGGCAACCAGAGCTTGTGCGTCTGCTGAGCCGGTTGGGCTGGGGCTGCGCGGGTTGCGAAACTTTGTCCGATGCTCAACAGGCTAACCCCGATAAGCACGATAAGTAGGCTACAACGTACGAGTGTATTCCAACGAAGAGGCATGAGGGTACTCCCTAAACAAATTGATTGCTACAGACACCTGTAATCATAGCACGGGTGCCGTGCCTCAAAAGTACAGGAAAGGGACAGTTCGACCGAACGGATGCGTGGCAGGAGTTCAATGCCAAGCAGATGGGCCAGCGCGAAGACGGGCGTGGACTGGCCCTGTGTGTCGGCGTGGACGCGCTGCGGCTGAAGATCTGATTGGTTTTGGAGCAATCCCTCAATGATGTAGATCGCCTCCCAGACGCCACAGGGAATGAAGTGACTGAAAATGGCGATGTAGTTGTCCGCGACGTGGTGGTAGGCAATCCCACCAGACCTTCGGTAGCGAAAGTGTAGTTTCGCCAATGGGTTACGGTCAGCCAGCGGAATGAGCGTGCCATCGGCGGCCGCGATGCGCCCAACGCCCCACAGGCGCGGCAAGGTGAGCGTATGGTAGACATTGATGATGTCGGCCTGGGCCGCGTTCAATTTGACACTCGTGACGTGGCGCTGGTTCAAGTAGGACAGGCTGCGAGCACTAATCGCATCGCGCATGTGCCGGGCCGCCTGCGCTGGTCCCAGGTTGGTGCCGTACGCAAAAAGCAGCCGGGTGTAGTCCGTCCGCGCGTCGGCGAGCTTGGGTTCAGTGCCTGCGGGTGGCCCTAAATGCCGCATACAATTGGTCCAACTCCCCACCGCAGCCACCATATCCAGGAGATGACGGTCGGGCATGCGTGCCAGAACCTGACGCTCCAGCAGCAGCGCCGACGGTGGAATGTCGCGCCGCGGGATGCGCTTGAGCAGCGGTACGCCATCGGGCGCGATGCTCAACTGGTCTTGTTCAGGAAATTGCTGATCAACAAGCGCTGCGGCCATAGTCAGGCGCTGGCGTAGGTCGGCAACAAACGTCTCCGCCGTCGGTGGCAAGGCCATCGCGGTTGCCCACGCTGCGACGAGCGGCGTGCACGTCGCCCAAGGGAGTAATTGCGCCCGGGTGTCCGGGTAGGCGTTGGTGCCATCGACCGCCACATCGCCGGATCGAAGTTCGTTGGCTAGGCAGACAAAGACGCAGACTTCCAGAAGGCTTTACATCAAGGGCACCGCACGCGACATACAGAATGAGGTCGAGAAAATTGCGTGGGAGTAGCGCTCGTTCTTACACGGAATCGCTTACTTCCCGTTTTTACACGTATCTCGGCTGTACCCCCACTAGGCAGCATTTCGTTGCGTTCGGCCTCGCTTAGTGCGTATTGTTGGCTCAGCAATTCGATCACGTCTCTCAGGCGATGCTCTTGGCCGTCGGCTGCCAGTTTGAGCATGGGGAGCATGAGGCTTTGGAAGTCGGGGATGGGCATGGTCTACTCCGAGAATTTGATAGACGAGGATCGGCATGCTTTCTGGCATGGCGTTTGAACGTGCTGGAATGCTCTCACCTGAGATTCGTGTCACCAGCCGCTTGAAGCTGGGATGTCCAGATGCCCCCATCTCTGGAACGTTGTGAAAAGATCGCTGAATCTTGTCTTTTACGTTACGCCTCCTGTGCTGCCCCCTCCTACCCCGCCCACTCCGCTGCTCGTAGCGTCGCTTGCTCGAGGACGACGAGGGTGGCGCGCTCTTGTTTGTCGGGGGGGTAGCCGTATTTGCGGAGGAGCCGTTTGACCATGACGCGCAGTTTGGCGCGGGCGCTCTCTTTGAGTGTCCAGTCAATGGTGGCGTTGCGGCGCACGGTCTCTACCAGTTCGCGGGCGATGGTCTTGAGGGTTTCGTCGCCGAGAACTTTGACGGCGCTGTCGTTGACCTCTAGGGCTTCGTAGAAGGCGAGTTCGTCTTCGTTGAGGCCCAGTTCTTCCCCGCGCTGCTGGGCGGCACGCAGCTCTTCGGCAAGTTTGATCAGCTCCTCGATGATTTGGGCGGTCTCTAGGGCGCGATTCTGGTAGGCGCGGAGTGACCGTTCGAGCATTGCGCTGAAGGAGCGCCCCTGTACTGCGTTGCTGCGTGAGCGGGTCTTGATCTCGTCGGCAAGCAGTTTGCGGAGTAGTTCGATGGCGACGTTTTTGTGTGGGATGCCGCGTACTTCGGCGAGGAATTCGTCGGAGAGGATGGAGATGTCGGGCTTTTTGATGCCTGCCGCAGCGAAGATGTCGATCACATGGTCGGGGGCGATGGCTTTGGCGACGAGTTGACGGATCGCTTGGTCGAGGTCGGCAGTGGCGGTTTTGGTTGTGTTGCTCGGTGCTTTGGCCAGCGCAGCATGGATGGCTTGGAAGAAGGCGACGTCGTCGCGGATGGCGATAGCTTCGTCGTGGGGGATGGCGAGGGCAAAAGCGCGTGAGAGTTGGGTGACGGCTTGGAGCAGGCGGTTCTTGCCATCCTCTTGGGCGAGAATGTGTTCTTGGGCTGGCGGGAGCAGCGCAAGGCGCTGTATGGGGCTGCCGTTGGCCCACACTGACCAGTCGAAGCCGTGGAAGAGGTTGCAGCAAAGCTCGTGCTTTTCCTGCATGATGGCGACTGCATCCTCCTGGGCGAGGGTGCTTTGGCCGCTGCCGCCGTTTGCGGTGTAGTTGGCCATCGCTTCGCGGAGCGAGTCGGCGAGGCCCAGGTAGTCTACGATGAGGCCGCCGGGCTTGTCTTTGAAGACGCGGTTGACGCGGGCGATGGCTTGCATGAGGCCGTGGCCGCGCATGGGTTTATCTACATACATCGTGTGCAAGCTGGGCGCATCAAAGCCGGTGAGCCACATGTCGCGCACGATGACCAGTTTCAGGGGGTCGCTTGCGTTTTTGAAGCGGTTGGCCAGCGCCTCGCGGCGCGCTTTGTTGCGAATATGGGGTTGCCACGCCAGCGGATCGCTTGCCGAGCCGGTCATGACGATCTTGAGTGCGCCCTGGTTGTCGTCGTCGCTGTGCCATTGCGGGCAGAGCGCAATCAGGGCTTGGTAGAGATCGATGCAGATGCGGCGACTCATGCAGACAATCATGGCTTTGCCTTCCATGACCTCGAGGCGCTGCGCGAAGTGTTCAACGAGGTCTTTGGCCAGCAATGCAATGCGTCGTTCAGCGCCGACCACCGCTTCGAGGGCTGCCCATTTGCTCTTGAGTTGCTCTTTCTTGGTGACCTCCTCGCCTTCGGTTACCTCTTCAAAACTTTGGTCGAGGTTGGGCCGTTCGGTTTCGTCGAGGGCGAGTTTGGCCAAGCGACTTTCGTAGTAGATGGGTACGGTCGCCCGATCTTGCACGGCACGCTGGATGTCGTAGATGCTGATGTAGTCGCCAAAGACGGCGCGGGTATTGCGATCAGTGAGTTCAATCGGGGTGCCGGTGAAGCCGATGAATGATGCAGCAGGCAGCGCGTCGCGCACATGCTGGGCAAAGCCATAGGTCAATGTGCCGCTTTTGGTGTCGAGTTTTGCCTCAAAACCGTACTGGCTGCGGTGGGCCTCGTCGGCAATCACGACGATGTTGCGCCGCGTGGAGAGCGGCTCGGAGCGTTCGCCGCGCACTTCAGGCAGGAATTTCTGGATGGTGGTGAAGATGACGCCACCAGCGGCCACTTCGAGTTTGGCGCGCAGATCGTTGCGGTCGGTGGCTTGGATCGGGGTTTGGCGCAGCAATTCGTGGCAACGCGCAAAGGTGCCGAAGAGTTGATCATCAAGGTCGTTGCGATCGGTGATAACCACAAGCGTGGGGTTGGCCATTGCTGGCGCTTGAATGATCCGCCCGGCGTAGAAGGCCATCGTGAGGCTCTTGCCGGAACCTTGGGTGTGCCACACCACCCCCGCCCTTCGGTCGCCGGTGGGCGCAGTCGCCTCAAGGGTGGCGTCTACGGCTTTGTTGACGGCGTGGAATTGGTGGTAGCCGGCGAGTTTCTTGACGAGGCTGCCGCTCTCATCCTCCTCAAAGACGATGAAGGAGCGCAAGAGCGCGAGCAAGTGGTGCGGCGCGAGCATGCCACGGGTCAATACTTCCAATTCCAACAGGGTTGTTGGCGCTACCGTCTCGCCCTCAATCGTGCGCCAGGGCATAAACCACTCTTTGTCGGCGGTCAGCGTCCCTACCCGCGCCGTATGGCCGTCGGAGATAATCAACGCTGCGTTGTAGAGAAAGAGCGTTGGTATTTGGGCCTTGTAGGTCTGCACCTGTTGCCATGCCATCCAGGCGGTAGCCTGCTCATCGGCGGGATTCTTGAGTTCCAGCACCACCAAGGGCAGGCCATTGAGAAACAGCACAATATCGGGGCGACGTTTGTGTTGGCCCTCGGCCACCGTGAACTGGTTGACCGCCAACCAATCGTTGTTGGCGGGGTTCGCAATATCCACCAGGCGCACCAACTCGCCGCCAAGCGAGCCATCGGGTCGCCGATATTCCACAGCCACACCAGCAACCAGCATGCGGTGAAAGGTGCGGTTATTGGCAAGCAGCGCAGGCGCATTGGGATGCAGAATCTGGCGCAGCGCCTCAGCGCAAGCCTCAGCGGGAAGCGCAGGGTTTAGCCGCAGCAGGGCAGCCCGCAGTCGCCCAAGCAACACCACCTGAGTGTAGTCATCACGCTCGGCAGCCGACGCACCAGGGGCAATCTCGGGGCCAAAGCGCGTGGTATAGCCAAGCTCAGCGAGCCAGACGAGGGTTGCTTCTTCGAGGTCGGCTTCGGTCAAAGTTGCTGGCATAGCTCCCCCTTGGGTATAAGGGTGATTTCAGGAAATAGAAATCAGTCTTACCACCGTAGTGCCGACTTCAGTCGGTTTCCCATGACCTCCGGCGACTTCTGCCGACTAA
>RSAS01000182.1 GCA_003934145.1 Candidatus Viridilinea halotolerans
CAGAGCCACTATTGAGGGAGGCAGGTCATGAAACAGTCTAACGCAACTCAGCAAGCTGTTGTCGAGCGGGCCGTTGCCCAGCGTGTCAGCGCCGCCGGCAACGTCCATGCCGCTTATATTGGCCTGGACGTGCACAAGGTCAGCATCTCGGTGGCCATCGCCGAGACCGGGCGCCAGGCGCCCGAGTTCCGCGGTGAGATTCCCAACGAACCCAAGGCCATCGACAAGCTGGTTCGCCAGCTGAGCGAGCGCTTCGCTGGGCAGCCCCTGCTGTTCAGTTACGAGGCCGGCCCCTGTGGTTATGGGATTTATCACCAGGTCCAGGCCAGCGGCCATGACTGCGAGGTTGTCGCTCCAACCCTGATTCCCCAGCGTGCCGGGGACCGCATCAAGACCGATCGGCGAGATGCGCAGATGCTGGCCCGACTTTCGCGCTCCGGTGAGCTGACCCCAGTGTGGGTGCCCACGCCGGAACAAGAGGCGATTCGTGACCTGACCCGCGCTCGGGAGGACATGAAGGCGGGCGAACTCCGCGCTCGACAGCGGCTCAACGCCTTCCTGTTGCGGCACAGCAAGATCTATCCCGGCAAGTGCAAATGGGGGCCGGCATACTTTCGCTGGCTGGAGGAAACAGTTCGCTTCGACACCCCGGTTCAGCAGATCGTGCTGCAAGAGTATGTAGATCATGTGAAGGAGGCCCAGCGTCGGGTGGCCGGTCTGGAGAAGCAGATGAAAGCCGCCTTGCCCGCCTGGTCACTGGCGCCAGTGGTCGAGTCGGTTCAGGCGATGCGCGGCGTTAGTCTGATCACCGCGATGACGGTGCTGGCGGAGCTCGGTGATATCACGCGCTTCGATTCGCCCCGCCAACTGATGGCCTACCTGGGGCTGGTGCCCAGCGAGCACTCGAGCGGTGGTAGCCGGCGGCAGGGCGGTATCACCAAGACCGGCAATGGCCACGTGCGACGGGTGTTGGTGGAAGCCGCCTGGAGCTACCGCTTCCCGGCCCGCAAGACACGGATCATTGAGCAGCGCGCCGAGAAGACCTCGCCAACGGTGCAGGCGATCGCCTGGGAAGCGCAGAAGCGCTTATGCGGGCGTTACCGTCGCCTATCCGCCACGGGCAAAGCCAAGCAGCAGGTCACCACCGCGGTGGCGCGTGAGTTGGCTGGCTTCTTGTGGGCCATTGCCTGCGAGGCCATGGGCAAGCCGCATGGCAGCCGGGCCACCGCATGACTCTCGTGTCCCAGTGCCTACGGTTCAGGGAGCGCCGGGCCGGTGGGAGAACCCCTGACCCTCCTATGAGGCTCCCGCCCTCCGGGGCGGGGTGACCCTCGCTTGTAGACCAGGGTAGCTCCGCGACGAAGTGATGACAGGTCGGTACCCAACCCACGAATACCAGAGAGATCCACCGTCGCTGATAGCCCCTCGCTTCCTGAGCCGTAGGCATTGAGGACAATCACATGTAGTAAAGCCAACCGACCCCTTGACGGGTCAATCCATACCAGGAGGG
>RSAS01000521.1 GCA_003934145.1 Candidatus Viridilinea halotolerans
TGGCCCCCGAAAAATTTCCCCTTCCGGCGGGGTTTAAGGGGCCGCAGGCCCCTTGCGTTCATGCGCATGGGGCCGAACCCCGCCCGCGTCGGCTATTGGGTAGCTCCTTCCTATGCCGGAGGAATTGGCGGCAGGCCCGCCCGCCGTGCTGTTTCGTCCATGAGGTAGTTGAGGTACGCTTGGGCTTGGTAGCTCTCCGGGGGGGGGAGCAACTGGCCGAGGACGATGTTGAGGTGAGCGAAGTGGCTCAACATCTCTTCGGGGGCAACACCGTCGTGCGGTTGGCGCTCGGTGGCCCATGCGGCCTGACCGCCCAGGGGCGTGGGGGTACCGACGGCAAGTGCCGCTTCGAGCATGCGCGTCGCAAAGCCAAAACCAGCATTGAGCAGGGCGCGGTCGTGGTCGCCCGCCGCAAGACAACGTGCCGTTGCCATCGCCACGATCTCTTCGCGGTGGGTGCGCAGCGCCGTTGCGGCGGCGGGTTCGGGGCGTGCCTCGATCTGGCGATCGCCCAAGACGCGCTCGGCAGTGGCGACGGCGGCGGCGGCATCACCGGCGCTGCCGTGCAGGCTCAAAGCCGACCAGAGCTCCGGCTGTTCGATGAAGGGCATACCGCCCGCAATGACGGGGATACCGCCCAAGCCCACCGCATCAAGGGCGCGCACCAGTTCGCCCACGCGGGGCAAATTGAAGAGCATTTCAGCCGAGATGCCCACCATGTCGGCTGACGTTTCGCGGGCGAGGCCCACCAGTTCGCGGATCGGCACATTGGCCCCCAAGTAGTGGACTTGCCAACCGGCAGCCTCAAAGAAATCGGAGACCATGCGCACCCCGACGCGATGCCACTCGTCGGGAACGCACCCCAAAACAATCGTGTGCCGGGTGGCGTTGCGATTCTTAAAGTAGGGATATAACTCGCCCATTTGCCGCTCAATGATCGCCGTCGCGAGATGCTCCTGGGCCACACTGACCCGATTGGCCTGCCAGAGCCGTCCGATTGCATAGGCACTTGGCTGGAAGAGATCCAGATAGATCTGCTGGGGCTTCACCGTCGCCCCTAACGCCGTCTCGACCACCAGATCGGCAGCGCGTCCGCTGCCCGCGACCAGCGCCTGAATGTAGTCTTGGCGCAAGCCCTCCATGAACGCTCCGTCATTTTCATAATGCATATTTAGTCTCCTTTCAGAGTGATAAACGGTCATATAAATGCCAAGCCGAAGTCCCCCGCGAGGGGGGAGGGGGATTTTCAGGAGCCATGCCCCTGCCCCCCCGCCCGGCAGAGGGGTGTCTTGGGGGCCGTGCCCCCCCCCCTGCCGGGCAGCTTAATTTGATTAAGTATAGCATTACCTTGCGTTTTGTGCGGGCAACCTGAATTGCAATATAACTACCAAAAGTTTATACTGTTCTTACGTATGGGGGCGGGCGTGCGCGCCCCCATACGTGGAAACGTAAGGGGCCATGCCCCCGAACCCCCGCCGGACGGGGGCATCTTCGGGGGCCATGCCCC
>RSAS01000479.1 GCA_003934145.1 Candidatus Viridilinea halotolerans
CGCTGCGCTCAGGGTGACAAAGCGACGGGACAATCAATAAAATCCGCTTCCCTAACTGTCGCCACTCTGCTCAACTCCCAGCTACTTTCACGCATCATCGGACAGATCCTCGACCGCTACGCCCCAGCCGCGCAGCGCGGCCTTGGCTTTGGCAATCCCAGCGCGAGCCTCGCGGATGCCATGCATAATTTCCGGTGGAGCGTGGGCGCTGCTCAGCATTGCCTGGCGGGTCAGGTAGTGTCCCAGCGTGGTGCGATGCACCTCCAACAGCTTGCGCTGGTGTGCCGCCCGCTCGGGCGTAGCGTGGGCCGACTGGCTGGCAGCGTGCGCGGCTGGAGGACTCGGCTGGCTGATCTGGATCGTGCCCAGGTTGACGCCGATGGCTGCCCCTTGTAGTGTGCTGCTGACCTGCACCTCGCCTTTCGTCAGATCTTGGGCGGCGAGATCGCCCATGCTGACAGCGCCGGTCTGGGCGTTGCCGAAGTTGATCAGTGCCGCCTGCTGCTGCCGTAACGCTGCGATCTGCTGAACGACGATGGCGCGAACTGCCTCGGGCAGGGGGTTGGCTAGACTCGCCTCGAGTACGGCGATCTGGCCAGTCAGGGTTTCCGGTGCGTCGCTCACGGGTTACCGTTTCAGCTACACCCGACCTTCCGGCATCTTGTGCGGGGCTGGCCCTGATGCTAGAGATAGATGGGCGCAAAATACATGAAGAGAGTCGCGCCACAAAGACCCACTTGAAGCTTCCCAGGCTGAGGTGGGTTTTGTGTTTGCTGCCGCCCAGTATAGCATGACGAACGGTGGTTAGGGCATGGGTGGGACCTTCCGGCCTGCACGCGCCCCTCAAAGCCTCCCGCCAGGGCGTGCAACGAGGAGGCATGCCGCATCAAAGCACGTTGTTGCCGTACCTGGGTAGGCTGCAATCAAGCGCTGGCGCATATCCGCGTCGTCCGCAAAAACGGTCATCCAGATCGACCAGTAGCCTTTGGACTGAGCGGTCTCAACAATCTGGTCACGCATAGCCTCGGTGTCATGCCCCTGGAGGCGTTGCAGCGCATGCTGCGCCATGTCCCACGCCTCGCGGCGGTTATTCCAGCGGCGATCCTTGGCCTCTAGATCATCCAGGGGGGTTTTGTCTAGCCCAATCAGTTCAATCGTGCGCCGGGCACATGCTTGCTCTTCAGGGGCACGATCAGGGTGCGGTGCCACGATGCCGCCCTAAGGCGACGCTTGAGAGCCTCAACTTGGTCGGGTGGTGTATGCTTGCCCGCTTGCAACACCCGATAGTATTCTTTGGCGGCTGCCATCATCTCTTGATAGCGCTCGCCGCGCTGCGGAAGCGCAACATCCATCACCTGCTCGGCAATATCCTCAATGCTCTTGTCGGCGTAGGCGACCGGCTGCTTGCTGTCGAGGTTGATCAATTCGCCGGGGCGTAGCGCCTGGATAATGAAGGGGGAGTGGGTGGTGGCGATGAATTGGATGCGCGGGAAGGTGCGGCGCAGGTCTTCGACCACCCGGCGCTGCCATTTTGGGTGCAGGTGCAGGTCAATCTCGTCAATCAGCACCACGCCGCAGGTAGCACTAGCGGCTTCGGCACCATACTGCGGGTTCAGCACTGCCGCACGGTAGGCGATGTCGGCGACCATTGCCAACATGTTGCGTACACCGTCGCTGAGCATGCGGAAGGGCAGGGTGCGCCCATCGTCAGCGGTGATGATCAACTCGTCAAGGCGGAGATCGTAGACCATACTGTGCCACAACTCAACGCTGTTCACCACCGCCTGCTTCACTGCAGTCAACAGGGCAAGCGGCTTGCCCTGTTGGATCTGGCTCATCTCCATCGTCTTGAGCCAGCGCAGCAGCATCTTCTCATTGGAGATAGGATCAAGGCAGTCAACGTAGCCGACCATGCGCGAGGCTGGTTTTATCGGTTCGACCAGGCGATCCTTCTTCTGAAGCCAGAGCCGTCCGGTGCCGTAGTAGGCCAGCAACGGAAGATCGACCGGCTCACCGCTGCGCACTGCACGCTGGAGTTCGCGGCTGATCGCGAAGATCTCAAGCGCACCCTGACGGGTTATGCGTCCACCGCTCCCTTCAAGGGTACGTGTCCATCTGATTGGACGACCGTGGACGGTACCAGCACATGTGATAACCACCGGGTATTGTGGCTCTAAACTGACCGTATCGCCCAAGGTGAAACGGGCCAAACTCACCTCATCTTTGCGGATGCCACGCGATTCGATCTGGTCAAAGCCGAGGAAGAGTGAGCCAAGGCCGATGGCCAACGCATCGAGCAATGCGGTCTTGCCGGTGCCGTTATCGCCGACGATGACGTTGAACTGCGTGCTGAAGTTGAACGTGCGCTCCGGCGTGAAGGTTGGTTCAGCGGCTATAAAGAGATCAGGGGCCGTAAAGCCCCGGAAGTTCGCAAGCTCAAGGGTATCAATCTGCATCTTCGGCCCCGATCAAACGTTGGCACACGCACCGCCTTTGCCACCAAATGCTCCGGCTGCGGCCAACATTGGGCGATCGGCACCCACGCCCCACTGGAACGCAGGAGGCGGCGCGGGAACCACGTTCCCGCACGCGCCCTCATGATACATCATCCGACGCACAAGAAATTGCATGCAAAAGTGGCGACCCGGGAGGGATTCGAACCCCCGACACCTAGTTCCGAAGACTAGTGCTCTAATCCACTGAGCTACCGGGCCGCGATGCGTTTAGTCTAACACAGGGGCGCATGCTTTGCAACGATGTGCGCTACAATGCTCCTATGTTTGATCACTCCCGCAGCATTCCCATCTGGTTCTGGGGGGCGCTCGTGGCGCTCCTTCTTATTCTGGCGAGTACCCGTGGTCGTTTTGTGCCGATCAACAACGATCTGAGCCAAGTCTTTGCGGCACAACCTACGCCGGCGAGCATGCTGCCCGGTTTTACTCTGCCTAGCCTTGATCTGGCCAATCTGCCCGAGGATTTGCAGGCTGCCGCCCGCGACCTGATGGCCCAGTTGGGCACTGGCGCTGCCGGTCGCCCGGTCGAGCCGCGCGCCGAGACGGTGCGCCTGCGCATTGATGTCCAAGAGGTGCGTCTGGTTGACGGCGGGTTACAAATTATCGGCAGCGTTACCAATCGCAGCAACAGCGATCTGCTTGTACCGATTAGTGCCTTTGAACTGCGTGATAGCGCCGGGGTGAGCTATAGCGCTGGCGGCGGGGCGAGCGCCACCCTCAAGCCAGGGGAGTCTACGCCGCTCGATCTCTCGGTGCCGCTTCCGCCAGGGCGTGGCCTGCTGCTGATCACCAACCTGCCCCCCGATCCACCCGTCGAGCAGCGCCTCATTGTGACCACTGGGAGTTGATGCGGTTTTTTTGTGGCGGGCCTACCGGCGGGGGTTCGGGGGCATGGCCCCCGAAAAAGCTCCCTTTCCAGCGGGGTTTAAGGGGCCGCAGGCCCCTTACGCATGAACGTAAGCCTCTGGCGGGCCTGTCGGCGGGGGTTCGGGGGCATGGCCCCCGAAAAAGCTCCCTTTCCAGCGGGGTTTAAGGGGCCGCAGGCCCCTTACGTTCATGCGCATGGGGCGGCACAGCCGCCCCCTCAAAGATTTGATTGTTACGCTTTGGCGGCGAAGTCGCCAAAGCGTAACAACCAAACCTACCCACTAATACAGTCCCCGCAACTCCGGGCTTTTGCGCATGCGCGCCAGCAGGGCGCGCTTCAGCGTGTAGACCTCCTCAATCGAAGCGAAGCAGCCACTGTGGCGGGCGAAGATCTCGGCGGGTTTCATGCCCAGGATGAAGGAACTGCGTACCACGATGCGCTCTGTCTCGTTTTGGAGCATCCCATCCACCAACTTCCAGAACTCCTCGCGGCTCACGCGCTCGGTCGCCTCCTCGTCGGCGTGACCCAGGCGCTGGTCGTTCCAGTTCACATATTCGTCGGGAATGATGTCGGCGCACGACTGGGCGCGGGCGGTGTCGATTACCACACAGGTGGCGCAGCGGCGCAAGTAGTTGAGCAATGAGGCCAGGTTGGGGAAGGAGGCGAAACGCTGCGCCGGAATGGCCTTCCAGAAGCGCGTGAAGGCCGCACTGACGAAGAACTCGCTGCTCTCGCCGCTAATCGCAAAGGCACCGCTGCGCCGCACCCAGTGTTCTACTAACGGCGCATACTGATCAAAGAGGTAACTCCACGCGCTCTCGTCACGCTCCACCAACGCCCGCCGGAAGAGTTCGTAGGCGAACTGCGGATCGTAGGCCTCGTGGCGGTAGAAGTGCTGGCTCTCGCTCAAGGCGCGCCGCGCCAACGTACTCAACTCCATCGTCTGGGCTTCGCGGCTCGTCTCGGGCACCGACGTGATGATGCGGCTCGTTGGGGCGATCATTGGCTGAGTCATGGCTGGCCTCCTCTCTGGCAGTGGTTTGCTTGCACGTGCCGGATTGCTACTAAGACCAGTCTAGCTTGCTAAGCCGCTACTTTAGAGGGGCGTTACCTCCTGCTTTCCTGACGAAACTGCGAGGTTTGGTTTTTTTGTTGCGGGTTGGCGGCTGCGCCGCCAACCCGCAACGGGTGAGCTATTTTTGCGGGGGCCATGCCCCCGCGCCCCCAACGGGTGAGCTATTTTTGCGGGGGCCATGCCCCCGCGCCCCCAACGGGTGAGCTGTTTTTGCGGTGGCTTCGCCCCCGCGCCCCCAACGGGGGAGGTATTTTTGCGGTGGCTTCGCCCCCGCGCCCCCAACGGGGGAGGTATTTTTGCGGTGGCCAAGCCCCCGCGCCCCCAACGGGGGAGGTATTTTTGCGGTGGCCAAGCCCCCGCGCCCCCAACGGGGGAGGTATTTTTGCGGGGGCCAAGCCCCATACGCATTAAGTTAAGCCCCTGGCGGGGGGTTGGAGGAGGCGAATCCTTCCCCCAAAGCGGGTTTTTAGGGCGGTAGCCCTAAACGTAATGCGTATGGGGTGCTGTCTCCATAGCCCAAAGGGTGGACGAGGGAGCCTAGTTCCCTTGTCCACCCTTTGGGTAGGGTAGCAACCCTAGTTGCCCTTCATGACGACGGGCAGGAAGATGCGTGTGGATGGGTCTTCAGGTTCGGGTTCGGGTGCAGCTAGCCCGGTACAGGTCAACGGGTAGCTCACGCTGCTCTGGGTCGTATCGTTGGTGTTTAGCGTAAGCGTGGCCGTGAGCACCCCGGCTGCCGTGGGGTTACAGACGATCTGAAGCATCTCGCTCGGCCCGCCGCTGGCGATGCTTAGCGGGAATACGGGCGGGCTGACGAGGCTGAAGGCTGCCGCACCTGCGCCGCTGATCTGCGAGTTGCTGATGGTCAGCATACCGCTGCCGGTGTTGCTGATGGTGAGCGTGCTGGTGAGGCTGTCGCCCACCTGGATGCTGCCTAGGCTGATGGTGCTGTCCGGCGTGGGGATGGAGACGTAGCCAGGCAGCGCTGCCACGACGCTAAAGGTCGCACTGGCAGCTCCGGTGCGATCGCTGCCGCTGAAGTGAGCCGTGTTGGTAATGACGTCGCCGTAGTTGCCCGTGTGGCGAGCTTGGAAACTCCAGGTTCGCGCCGTAGCAGGCTGAATGGCCCCGCTCCAGGTGAGCGTACCGCCCTGCTCGTTCGCGTCCGCCTGGGTGATCCACTGCACAAACTCCACCCCGGCAGGCAGTGTGTCGGTGAAGACGACGCTCGCGTCGGCGATGGTACCACTGTTGCTGAGTGTGATCGTGTAGGTGATGAGACCCTGGTAGGGCACCGCGCTGTTTGGGCTGACCAGCTTGCTGATGGCGAGGTTGCTCGCGCCATATTCGTAGGCACCGCGATCAACGGTTGCGCCGATGGTGCGTGCGTTGCCATCTAGGTCGGTTGTTACGCCGACAACCGCACTGTTGTCTCCTGAATCGACGGCAGGACTGCTCGCCAGCAGGCGGTAGTTGCCCGTCGCGGCACTCAGAAAGAGCGGATCGGCAAAGAGGTTGTTGTTGGCGCTCGCATAGCTCGCCTCTTCGACGATGGAGTAGTTGATGTTGACCATAGTCGCTGGCGCAACTTCTGGATCATCGTCAGTGAAGTCTACCAGCCGATTGTTGCCCCAAAAGATGCTGTTGACGAAATCAATCGGCGTTTCGCCACTATCCCAATATGTTATGTTGATAGCTTGTGCGGTAGCCCCCACAAAGGTGCAGTTGACGAATTGCGGTTGCGTGTTCTCATTGCCATCATCATACGCAATATGGTCAGTCCCATTGGCCACAAAGAGGCCGTTGATGATCGTGGCACTAACGTCGCCATTATCACCATCGAAGTAGATCGCCCCGCCATCATCTTCGGCCCGATTGTTGATGAAGGAGACATTGGTGAGGTTTGGGCTGCTGACACCATCCTCGCCATCGTTGTAGATCGCCCCGCCATCACTCCCGGCCCAATTACCGGTAAAGGAGACATTCGTGAGGGTCGGGCTGCTGACACCCTGATAGCCATAGTTGTAGATCGCCCCACCATCAATCCCGGCCCAATTGCCGGTAAAGGAGACATTGGTGAGGATTGGGCTGCTAACACCATCCTCGCCATCGTTGTAGATCGCCCCGCCATCATCTTCGGCCTGACTGCCGATAAAGATGACATTGGTGAGGGTCGGGCTGCTGACACCTTCCTCGCCATCGTTGTAGATCGCCCCACCATCACTCCCGGCCCAATTGTTGCTGAAGGTGACATCGGTTAGGGTCGGATTGCTGAACCCCTGATAGCCATAGTTGTAGATCGCCCCGCCATCATATTCGGCCCAATTGCTGCTGAAGGTGACATCAATGAGGATCGGGCTGCTCTCACCAGCAGACTGGCCATCGTTGTAGATCGCCCCACCATACTCGGCCCGATTGTTGTTGAAGGTAACATCGGTTAGGGTCGGGCTGCTGACACCATCCTGGCCATCGTTGTAGATCGCCCCACCATAATACTCAGCCCGATTGCGGGTGAAGGTGACATTGGTGAGGGTCGGGCTGCTGACACCATCCTCGCCATCGTTGTAGATCGCCCCGCCATCGTCATCGGCCCAGTTGCTGGTGAAGGAGACATGGGTTAGGGTCGGACTGCTGATCCCCTGATAGCCATAGTTGTAGATCGCCCCACCATCCTCAGCGGCCCGATTGTTGGTGAAGGTGACATTGGTGAGGGTCGGGCTGCTCACACCACCATCCTCGCCATCGTTGTAGATCGCCCCGCCATATTCGGCCCAATTGTTGATGAAGGAGACATTGGTTAGGATTGGGCTGCTGA
>RSAS01000103.1 GCA_003934145.1 Candidatus Viridilinea halotolerans
CTTCCCACGGGGGCACGGGGGCATGGCCCCGAAGAATCCTTCCCACGGGGGCACGGGGGCACGGCCCCCGAAAACATCCCCCCAGAAAGCCCTACGTACAAAAAATACGATAATTCAAATGCGGAAACGGCCCATCATCCTCCTCGACCTGTTCGAGAAAGAAGCGATCAGCCTCGTTGATGCGCCCACGGTGGATGATGGCGGCGAGCTGACTGAAGCGGGTAAGGTAGATGCGCCAACGTCCGGCCCCGAACTCGTCACCGATGCCAGCACTGAGCAGTGCGGGCCAATCGCTGGTTTGGGCCAGCAGTAGCTCGCGGGCGGCTTGGTTCAGGATGCGCTCGCGTTCGCCTTGAGCGCTGGGGTGGGCGATGGCGAGTTGCACCATTTGCGCTTCGGCAGCGTGGATGGCTTGCCAATACTCCTCCGCCTCGGCGCCCTGCCAGCCTCCGTCGCCACCCGCCGCCCAAGAACTGGCCCCCAACACGGCAGTGACGCGCGGGCGGTGTTGGCGCAGGTGCGCCCCGGGCGTAGTGAGTTGGATGCCACCATGCGTCGCGCAATGGGTCAGTACGGCTTGTAGCCATGTCGTGCCTTCGACCCACTGCGGCCCGATTTGGGCAATGTCGAGCAGGATGAGGGTGAGTTCGTCGTGGGGGCGACGTTTGGCCTCGGCCAAGAGGCTCATCGCGAAGTGGGTGCCATGCTCTTGGGCGCGGCGCAGGGCGTGGTAGGGATCATAGGGTGCGCCGCTTCGTGCTAAGTAGCCCGCTGGCGCTTCGGGATCGCGGTAGAGCGGATCGCCGGGGTAGCCCAATTCATCCGACCAGATGTGGCGTGCTAGGCTTTCGTCGGGGCAGATCGCGGCCAGACGGTGGGTGATCACCCAGATGGGCGCGGGGGTCAGGCCATCGGGCAGGCTGCTGGGGTCGATCACCACATAGCGCAAGCCGGCATCGGCGATGCTGGCTTCGAGGCCGGGACGCCAACCACAGCCCGGGAGCCAGAGGCCGTGAGGCCGCCCGATGTGGCGGGCGGTGTGCAGTACGCCGTGTTCGATCTGGGCGCGGATCGATTCTTCGCGCCCCAATAAGGGCAGGTAGGCGTGGCTAGCGGGGCCAGCCAGCGGCTCAATCACACCGGCATTGGCCAACTCGCGCAGCTTTTCGGACAGATCGCGCCCAAAGCGCTCATCGAAGGCGCGCAAGCGGCGCCGCCCCCACTCAAGGTAGAAGCGCTCCAAATAGGCCGCATGGCTATCACCCGCCGCCTCAGCTTCCTCCAGCGCCGCTGCGTGCTGCGCCAGTAACGCTTCAATCCACATGATGAAGTGCTTGCGCACCACAGCATCACTGAGTTGGGCGGTGAGCAGGGGCGAGCAGGCTAAGGCTACGTGCGGGCGTAAGCCGGTAGCGTGGAGGTCGCTGAGCAACTCGATCAGGGGCAGGAGGCCTTGGGCTATTAGCGTGTGCAGATACTCTTCGCCGGTGGGTTGGCGGCCAGGTT
>RSAS01000158.1 GCA_003934145.1 Candidatus Viridilinea halotolerans
GTACCGCAAAAAGCGGCAGTTTATCCCCATTTGGTGAAACCCTTTGAGGGGGCGCAAGCCCCGCCCCCCCCGCCGTTCACGGGCGGACAGAACATGCGCTCCGCAAGCCACGAATGGATGATGGGGATGCCCTGGATGGCCCTCACCCCCCTACCCCCTCTCCCACGTTGTGGGAGAGGGGGCGAAGATACTGAGATTCTTGGCGTTCCAATGCGGTTCCAGGGTGGGGGCGTACAGATTTTCTGTCCGTCCATGAACCCCCCGCCGGAGGGCTTGCCGCAAGGCATAACTTACCCATTAGGAGCATCATGGAAACATGGATCGAACGCAACGAAGTCTTCAACGGGCCAATTTTTCGCGTCTTGACGGGGACGGCGCGCCTTGATGATGGCCAGGTGGCGCGCCGCGATATGGTCGCGCATCGCGGTGGCGTGGGCGTCGTGCCCATTTTGGGCGACCAGATTTTGCTGGTGCGCCAGTTTCGTTTGGCGGTCAATAAGCCCATGCTGGAAATTCCCGCTGGCCTGCGTGAGCCGAACGAAGCGGCTGAGGCGTGTGCGGCACGGGAACTGGCCGAAGAGTTGGGCTACGCCGCCGGGCAACTCATTCCGCTCGTCACTTACCACACCTCTCCCGGCTTTACCGACGAGAGCACCGCCATCTTTTTGGCGCTCGATCTCACGCCCACTGTCGCTACGCCCGACTGGGATGAGCGCCTCACTCGCGTGGAGCAGCCCTTGGCGCACCTCGCCACCGACCTTGCCGCTGGCATCTTTGAGGATGGCAAGACCATCATTGGCCTCTATGCGGCACAGGCGTGGTGGCAGCGCCAGCAAGAGGAGATTCGCCAATGAACGTAGAGCCCAACGCAGCAGAAGGAGCAGGCGAAGCGGTTCTCTACCAAGGGCGGCTACATTGGACGATCTTTGTTCGTCCGGTGATGCTAGCCTGTTTAGCGCTCTTGCTCCTCACCTCAGACAATCTCATCGTCGGCATTATTGTCCTGCCGATCGCGCTTGCATTTTGGGTCATGGCCCTTACCGCCAACAGTAATAGCGCCCAACTGATCACCGCAGAACGCGTACGCCTCAGCCATGGCCGCATTTACCGCCATCGCGTCGAAATTCCCCTAGCCCAGATTGATCGTGTCAAACTCAAACAGGATACCATGGGGCGCATGCTGGGCTACGGCACCCTGATTGTCGAGAGTAGCCGTGGCGATCATGCCAGTTGCGCCAACCTGAGCGACCCGTCCGAATTTCAGCGCCAACTGGAGGTTGCCGCAGGCTTGGCGGAGTAGGATTGTATGGGGGAACCATGTTCCCCCATACCCCCTAACAGGAGCGTGGCGACAGCGGCCCCGTCCGGCGGGGGTGCGGGGGCATGGCCCCCGAAGAATCTCCCCGTCCGGCGGGGGTGCGGGGGCATGGCCCCCGCAGAACCCTCTCCCTCCGGCGGGGGTGCGGGGGCATGGCCCCCGAAGAATCTCCCCGTCCGGCGGGGGT
>RSAS01000920.1 GCA_003934145.1 Candidatus Viridilinea halotolerans
TCCCAATCACCTATCCGTGACTTGCCGAGCGAATGTTCTGTCCGCCCTTAAAGGGGTTCGGGGGAGGCCCAGCCCCAACGACGTGGGGCGCTGACTAAGCTTGTCGAAGCCAACGCCAGCCTACTCAATAGCCAACTCAAGAAATGCTGCCACCACCTTGGGATCAAAATGGTGGCCCGCCTCTTCGCGCAGATATTCGCGCACGCGCTCGACATCCCAAGCGGTGCGGTAGGGCCGATCCGAACGCAGGGCATCCCACACATCCACAATCGCAAAAATGCGCGCCGGCAAGGGAATGGATTCACCCGCTAGGCCATGCGGGTAACCGCTGCCGTCCCATTTTTCGTGGTGGTAGTAGGGAATATCCAGCGCGGGATGCAAGTGGGCGATGGGTGCAAGGAGTTGGTAACCATAGGTGGGATGGCGGCGCATAATCGCCCACTCTTCGTCGGTGAGCGGCCCCGGCTTGAGCAGAATCGCGTCGGGAATGCCCATTTTGCCGATGTCGTGGAGCAGCGCCCCGCGCCGGACATGCACAATTTCGGCCTCACTGAGGCCCATCGCACGGGCGAGGCGCACCGTCAGTTCGGTGACGCGCCGCGAATGGCCTTCCGTCTCTTTGTCGCGCAGGTCAAGCGCCCGCGACCAGCCCTCCAGCGTCGTGTCGTAGGCCATGACGAGATCGCTGTGGCTGCGCTGGAGGCGCCCAAAGAGTTCGGCATTATCAATCGCTACGGCGGCGCGTCCGGCCAGCGTATCAAGGTAGTCGAGCCATTCCGGTTCAGGATTGAGCGCCCGGCGCTGTAATACCTCAAGCACACCCATGATCTGCCCTTGGGCGATCAGCGGCGTGGCGATGTAGGCCCGAAAGCCGGCACCCGCCAAGAGGCGGTGGCGTTCGTCCAGTTCCGCTTGCAGCGACAAATCTTTGATCCAGATGCGCCGCCGTTCGCGCACCGCCATGCCCGCTAGGCTCACATCAAGGCGCACACTGACACTACGCGGGTAGGCATCCTGCAAGCCTTGGCCCGCCGTATAATCCAACGTATGTTCGGCATTGTTGAGCAACAGCACCGTCGCCGCGTCTACCCCCAACTGGCGTTGCGCCTGATCCACCAGCACGCGCAGGCTGAGCCGCTTATCGAGGCTCGACGTAATTGCCTGATCAATCGTCTGCAAGCTGATCAGACGCTGCAAACGTCGTTCAGTCTGCTCAAAGAGCGTCGTGCGCTGAATGGCATTGGCGGCCATGTCGGCGATGCCGGTGAAGAGGCTCAGGTCGTCATCGTGGAGCGGATGCGGACAGACCACCCAGAGTGCGCCGAGGGTTGCTTCATGGACGCGCAGCGGTACACAGGCGGCGCTATGGCCTTCGAGCGAGGTGTTGGTGCCTAGTTCGGGCGGCGGCGGGCCATGAAAAGGGCGGCCATTGGCCAACACCTGCAGCGTAATATCGTGGGCGCCCGTGGGGTAGCGTCCGGTAAATTGTGTCCAGACGCCTACGCCCAGTTCAAAAATAGGCTGGCTGGTGGTCTCTTCACGCAGCGACAAGAGCGCACCAACTGCCCGCAGCAACATCATCGTCTGGCGCAGCAGCGTGGGCAACATCTCGGCGCGGGTGCGGGCGGTGCGCAGGGCCGAAGCCATCACCAACAGCGACTCACGCTCCCGTTCGCGCGCAAAGCGCAGCGAGACATCCTGCTTCACCGCGACAAGGTGGGTCACCACGCCATCAATCAGCACCGGCGTGATCGTCTGCTCTTCGTGGTAGAAGCTACCATCCTTGCGCCGGTTGATCAACTGGCCCGACCATGTGCGCCCGGCGAGAACCGTCTTCCAGAGATCTTCGTAGAGGCGCGGCTCATTGCGCCCGGAGCGCAAGAGGCGCGAACTGGCGCCAATCGCCTCTTCGTTGCCATAGCCGGTGAGTTGGGTAAAAGCAGGATTGATCCAGCGAATCGCGCCATCAACACTGGTAATCATCACTGCATTGGACGATGTCTCCAGCGCCGTACTGAGCAACTTGAGTTGTACTTCAGCATTGGCATAGGCACTAATATCGCGCCCGCTCCCTTCAAGAACTAACTCCTCACCATCATCACTGGCAATAATGCGGTGCTGTTGTTCGATCCAGACGATGTGGCCATCGCGGTGGATATAACGCAAACGCATCCAACATGGCCCGGAATTGACATTCCAGAGCGCCAAGAGCAGAGGGCGGTCATCAGGATGGATCAACTCCTCGGCGAGATCAGGGTTTGCGTAGAACTCTTCAGGGGCATAACCAATGATTGCGGTACAAGCGGGGCTTACATATTCAAAACCAGGTTCCGGCGTAACGCGGTAGCGAAAGATAACATCGCGCGTCTGCTCGGCCAAAATACGGGCTTGATCAGCCTCACTCAGACGACGAGCTAACGGCGCGGCTGGTCCGTCCATAGGCAAGCGTTCCTGGTCCTCGCGGGTGCGTGACATGGCCTTCCGTCGCGATATGCAAAGATAAGATCGGTGTAGAGAAGAGATAATGGCAGCCCGGCGGAGGGAGTCTCGCGCAGAGCGCAGCACCAGTTTGTACAGGTTTTAGTATAGCATAGGAGCGTATCAGGTTAGGCTTTGCTTCGGTCATGTTGAGGCTGGCTCAGGCGCTGGTTGTATGGGGTGTGGTACACTACCCTATGGTGCGTGTTGGCGGCTGCGCCGCCAACACGCAACAAAAGAAATTTTTCAGGGGAGGCGAAGCCTCCCCTGCCCCCCGTCGGGGGCTTGGCCCCCGCAAAATCACCGCGTAGAACGAGCGAGCGAGACACACCTATGGGCCGGGTTGTTGCCGTTACAAACCTTAAGGGTGGCATTGGCAAAACGACGACGGTGGTGCATCTCAGTGCGGGCCTGGCTCTGAAGGGTGCCCGTGTGCTGCTGGTGGATGTGGATGCCCAAGGCAATCTGGCGATGGCCCTCGGTATCCGCCCGCGCCGCACAATCTACGAGGTGCTGGTGGATGGTGCCCAGGTGGCCGATTGTCTTACGCCGGCCCGTCCCAATCTCGACATCCTCGCCGCCGATGAGTCGCTGCTGATGGCACAGCCCACCCTGGCCCAACGCCCCAATTGGCCCCGCGTCCTCGAACAGGTACTCAAGCCCATCCAGCCGAACTACGACTTCATCATTATCGATTGCGGCGGCTCGCTCACTGTCCTCAACATCAATGCGCTCAACGCCGCCACCGATGTGGTTGTGCCCACCACCGTCGAACCCTTCTCGCTCAAAGGGGTGGGCCTGCTGCTCAGCCAACTTATGCGTCTCAAGGGCAGCAATACGAGCGTGCGGGCGATTGTGCCGACCCTCTTCGATCCACGGACGCGCCAAGCGGTCGCGCTACTCGAAGATCTCAAGGGCCAGTATGGCGCACTCGTCACCGACCCGATCCGCGTCAACGTGCGCCTCTCCGAAGCCTCTGCGCTCGGGCGTACCATTTACGAGTTTGATCCCCGCTCGCGCGGGGCGACCGACTATGCCCGCTTGGTCGAGCAGCTCAGCACGAGGTGGAACTTTACGGCCTCCGCCCGGCCCGCTGCTGCCCCTGACGCGGTTCCAGCGACCAACGGCAGCCCCGCGCCGCGCCCAACAGCCCCCGCCGAACCACCCGTCGTGACCGGCGCCGGCAGCATGCTCTCGCTCAGTTGCCCCAACTGCGGCGGCCCCCTCCAGCGCGCCACCGTCGCCGGCTACCGCGTCGCCTACTGCGACCACTGCCGCTACCGGCGGCAAGAATTGGTCTCGGGGCCACGGCGATGATCCGCGAGCGTTTCACTCCCATCGCCCTCCTGTCGCTACTCGTTGCCAGCCTCCCACTGATGCTCCTCGTTCACGACAACCCCTTCGCCCCCGTGCGGCTCCAGGGCTGGTGGCGCGCCGATCTGCTCAGCGCCCTCGGCCTGCTCGTTCTGGCCTGCCAAGCCCTGCTGGATTGGCTAGAGTCTTCACGCCGCTTATCGCAAGAACCGTACCGGAACACCGAAGGCCCTCACCCCCCGGCCCCCTCTCCCGCAAGCGTTCATGGGCGGACAGAAAATCTGTGCATAGCCGCAAAAGAGCGCATAGCAACGCCAAGAATCTCAATGTCTTCCCCCCTCTCCCACAACGTGGGAGAGGGGGCAGGGGGTGAGGGCCACCCAAGGCATCCCAATCATCTATCCGCGACTACTAGAGTCAATGTTCTGTCCGCCCTTAAACCCGCAAGCGGGAGAGGGGGGAAGGCATCGCAGGCTTTTGCGTTCCTCCTCCCCACCGGCCTACTCAGCCTCGCCCTCGTCACCAGTCACTTCGTCCTGCTCAGCGGCCTCCTGGTTGGCGTGGGGCTGCTACGCAGCACGCGCCAGCAACTTGGGCCGCTCGTCGTCAGCCTCAGCGCCGCGAGCGGGCTCATCCTGTTGGGACTGCAAAGCGGAACGTGGGACTACGCGGCACCCCTAGCCGGTGCTGGCCTCAACAGCCTCAGCTTCGGCCTCTTGCTCCTCGCCCTGCTCCTCGCCAACGGCGGCGTTGCGCTCGTGCGCGGCCACCCGCCGCAAAGCGATGCCCTGTTCAGCCTCGCCTGCTGCTACCTGCTCCTGCGCCTCTACAGCCTCGGCCCGTGGAACCTCGGCTGGCTTTTGGCCAGCCTCCTGCTTGGTGCCGCCGTCGCCCTCGCCGCCGCATGGCAAGGCGCAGGCGCGCCAAGCAGCGCCACCGGCGCATGGCAAACGGCCTACCTCAACGGCTTCATCCTCACCGGCGCGGGACTTGGCAGCGAAGCGGGGATCGTCCTAGCGGGCTACGGCCTGCTGCTGCTGCCCGTCGTGCGCCTCGGCTTCAGCGCCGCCCCCACGCCCCACTGGCGCTACTGGCTGCTCTGCGCGGCCTTGCCCCTCAGCGCCCCCTTCATTATGGCATGGCTCGCCGTCGCCGCCGCGCTCGCCGGCGGCCTTACGCTACTTGCCGTAAGCCTCTGGGCTGCAGCCCTACTTGCCGCCCTGCCGGTAGCACGTCTAGCCCATGGGCAACATCAAGGGCAAGCGCAGGATGAAGACAGTGCAGCGGGTAGATCTGCGGGGCAACCGCATCGCGGACTGCACCACTACAACATCCTAACCGGCGTCGGGCTCAGTTTAGCTACGCCATTCATGCTCCCCGGCCTACTCACCCCCCTCGCCGCCCAACTCCAGGGCGGCCTCACCCCCTTTGGCAGCCTCGAACTCTGGCCCTGGGCGGGGCTCATCGCCTTCAACGCCGCTCGCCAACCCGTCGCCACCCTCCCCTCCATTGCGCTCATCGCGCTCATGCTCATCCTCGCCGCCCTCTGCTGGCTGGGGTTACGCCTGCGCGATCGCACCTAGCGAGGCAGGGGATGCGCGGGAACCAGGTTCCCGCGCATCCCCTGCCTAAGGGGGGGCATGGGCGGGTAGAACATTTGCTTGGCAAGCCACGAATAGATGATTGGGATGCCACGTAATGGCCCTCACCCCCTGCCCCCTTCGGCAAGCTCAGGGCGACGCCTCTCGCACGTTGTGGGAGTAGGGGGGAAACATTGAGATTCTTGGGACAAGGTTCGTGGCAACGTTACCGTTTGCGCCAATAGGTAGTGCCGACTTTAGTCGGCTTCCCATTGCTGCCAAAGACCTCAGCCGACTAAAGTCGGCACTACGATGGTAAAGCGCGAAGCCCCTTTCTGAAACCATGTCTTGGTGTTGCAATGCGGTTCCAGAAGGGGACGCACACGTTTTCTGTCCGCCCATGAACGGTGGGGTGCGGGGGAGGCGCAGCCTCCTCCGCACCCCCATGTAGGGCCGAAGCATTCGCCCCCCCGATGAGTACTTCACCGCCACGATCGTATGGCGCATGCTTCGGCCTGAGCGGGTTCGTGCCTACACCCCGTACCCGTGGCCCCACACGCTTTGCCCGTAGGAATGGGACGTGTTGGCGATCATGCATCGGTTAGGCCGAAGCATTCGCACGGATAATCTGCATGTGAAGAGGTTCTTGGGGGCAAATGCTTTGGCCCTACGTGGGCATCTTCACATGGCACAGCAAAACCACCAGGAATTCAATTTGCCCACACCACCCCAAGCCCCAACTCGTTCGCCCGGGCGAGCGCCAGGCTGGCGACGGCGAGATCTTGAGCGGCATTGCCGACCGATTTGAAGAGGGTGATTGCTTCCGTGTCGCGCCGTCCGGCGAGGAGGCCAGCGGCAACGCTACCGATCTCGCCGGCGAGGTGCTCGCTGCTGATGAGTCCAGCCTCGCGGGCTTGAATGAGATCGCCCGCCTCGGCCCAGGCGGCTGCCGTCTGATCAACAAAGACGCGGGCGCGGGCGACGGTGGCGCCGGGCACTTCGGCCATGGTGGGCTTATAGGCACCAATCGCATTGATGTGAGTGCCCGCTTTGAGCATGGCATCGTCGAAGAGCGGCGTGCTAGCGGAGGTGGCCGTACAGACGACATCAGCCTCGGCGAGCGCTTGGGCAACGCTGGGCGCAATGCGCAGATCAAGGGTAAGCCCGGCCCCGCGCATGCGTGCGGCAAGGAGTTGCGCCCGTTCGCGGCTGCGATTGACAAGCCAGATGCGCTCGATAGGGCGCACGGCACAGACGGCGAGAGCCTGGGGCAGCGCTTGCGCCCCGGCACCAAAAAGCGCCAGCACACGCGCATCGGCGCGGGCGAGGTACCGCGTAGCCACGCCCGAAGCCGCACCCGTGCGCAGCGCGGTAAGGTAGGTGCCGTCAACCACCGCGACGGGTTGGCCCGTCGTGGGATCGAAGAGATTGACTAGGGCGTTGATCGTGGGTGGACCAAGCCCCAGGTTGTGCGGAAAGATCGAAACCACCTTCATGCCCAAAGCGGGCGCAGCGGGAGCGTTGATACGGGCGGGCATAAAAAGGCTCATGCCCGCGTGGGTGGGCGCGGCAATATGGGTGCGCAAGGGTACATCGGCCTCACCAGCAGCAAGGCTGATAAAGGCCGCTTCAACCGCATCAATCGCGGCGGCCATCGGCACCGCTTGGCGTACATCTTCAGCCGAAAGAAGGCGCATAGGAGGCTCCTTAGGAGGCGGGAGGCGGGAGCGGGAGCGGGAGGCGAGGACGCGAGGCGAGAGGCGAGAGGCGAGACGCGGGAGGCGAGAGGCGAGACGCGGGGAGATGTTCTCCATACGCATTAACTTACATTGGTGACAAGTTAAGAAGTATCGGGAATTGTCAAGTAGAGCAGATTCGTGAT
>RSAS01000010.1 GCA_003934145.1 Candidatus Viridilinea halotolerans
AGGAATCTCGATCTCTTCCCCCCTCTCCCACAACGTGGGAGAGGGGGCAGGGGGGTGAGGGCCATCCGTGGCATCCCAATCACCTATCCGTGACTTGCCGAGCGAATGTTCTGTCCGCCCTTAAACCGGCTCGTGGTTGGGCGGGCTGCGCCGCAACGCGCAGTTCGTTGGCCGCGAAGCCGACTTTCTGGCGCTGGCCGCGCTGCTCAAGGGGGGGCAGAGTGTCGCGGTGAACCAGGGGCAGGCGGCGGTGGCCAGCGGCTTGGGCGGGATTGGCAAGACGCAGTTGGCGATTGAGTTTGCCGTATCCGTTCAGGGGGGCACGATCCGCTACGATCATGACGACAACATGCTCTTACGTTTCACCGCGAAGGGGGCGAAGAGCGCGAAGAGCGCGAAGAAAGGCGAGGGCTTTCCACCATATGCCCGATCTTCGCGTCCTTCGCTCCCTTCGCGCTCTTCGCGGTAACATAAAAGAGCCTCTCCCCTGAACGGATACGGAGCGTAGAGCGCTACCTTGCAGAACTCCGCAGCCCGCGCCTCTTCGAGCGGCTGCCGCTGCGCGAACGGGACGGCACGCTACCAACAGGCCACAACCGCGACGTCGCCCGCAGCTTCGCCCTGAGCTACGAACGCCTCGAACCCCAAGCGACCGAGGACGCCCTGGCGCTGCGCCTGCTCGCCCGTGCCGCCCATCTCGTACCGGGGGAAGTTCTTCCCACCGCACTGCTCCTCGCCACCCTCGCGCCGCCCGCCGACGACGCCGACGGCGACCTGCTGGCCGAAGCCGCCTTAGATCGCCTTGTTGCCTTGGGCCTGATCGAACGCGAAGGCGACGAGGGCTTACGCATGCACCGCCTTGTGGGTGCCTACGTGCGCCAGGTCAGCACGGATGCTGAGGCGCAAAGCGCGGTAGAGCAGGTGGTTATTCGGGAGGCCGAGAACATGATAGATGCCCCAACCCTCGCGCCCCTCAACGCCTTCCTGCCAATCCTGCGTGGCGTCACCGACGCGGCGCTGGGGCGCGAGGATGAACGAGCGGCGACGCTGTGCCTCTGGCTTGGAGCACATCTCAGAAAGCTGGGCAGCTATGCTTCAGCACAGCCCTATGCTGAACACGCCCTGGCGATACGGGAGCAGGTGTTGGGGTCCGAGCATCCCGCTACCGCCACCAGCCTGAACAATCTCGCAATCAATTATTACTACCAGGGCGATCTGGCTCCTGCCGAGCGGCTGATGCGCCGGGCGCTGCAGATCCGCGAAGCCCGTCTTGGCGCAGACCATCCAAATACGCAGGGTTCGCGCCAGAGTCTGGCGGCTATACGGGAGCGGATGGGCGATGCAGAAGGCACGTAAGAAGTTCTTGGCGTACATCCAATCCATTGCCACGCCCCAAGACCTGGCAGGTGGGGCGCGTGCAGCCGCTTGTGGTACGCCAAGATTCTACCGCGCCCCACCTGCTCGGTCTCAAGAGCCGTTGGTTACCTCCAAGAGCCTTTCGC
>RSAS01000035.1 GCA_003934145.1 Candidatus Viridilinea halotolerans
TCTACGAGCGCATCGCCAAAAACCCGACGCTGCTCAAGAGCGTCGAAGCCATTGCGCGTGGTATCGGCATCAACACCCCCATCCCCCAAGACCTCCGCGACGAAATGGGCCAACAGGACGCCCGCCTGCGCGAGATGCTGCACCACGCCCCCTGGTACGAACTACTCAGCGATACCGCCCTTGCGGAGTTGGTCTACCAGAGCCGCGTGACGGGGCAGGGGTAGGGGGGAGCGAGGGAACATGGTTCCCTCGCATCTCCTCCCGTCCGGCGGGGTGTGGGGCGCAGCCCTAGAGCTTTCCGCGATGGCAAGCCCCGTCCGTGGCCGGTAGAGCGTTGCGAGGAATTCGCGCAGCACTTGACGACTGATCACGAGCAGGGTTCCAGCCTCAACATAGGCTGCTAAGGTTGCACGAGCCTGTTGGTGGAGCGGAGCCGCGTGCCAACTAGCATAGACCAACATGTTGGTATCAACAAACAGACGCTCAGGCGCGACCTCGGTCATTGTAGAGTTCCTCACGACGTAGGGGCAACTGGGAACGTACCGCCCATCAAGACGGTAGGAAGCACGCTTGGCGTGGTAGGCATGCGCACGATCACTGCCGGTGGTGGCCAAGAAGACGCTCCTGTCGCCGCTGCACTGGTGAGTACCCGCGCCAAGCGCAGGCGCTCGGTCAGGGGCAAGCGGAGGGCTAAGGTGAGCGCCTCATCATAAAGGGTTGCAGTCATAGGATGCCTGCCTTTCGGCGCGGAAATCCAGCCGCTTGAGCGCTGGGATGAGCGCCACGCTGTAGCCCGCGTTCGCGTGCGCTGGCACGGGCTGGTTGCTGCATAGGTGACGGTCTTTTTGGTCGCAAAACCCAGGAAGACCGCCGGAGCTGATAACGCGCATAGATGGCTGGCTGCATCTGCTCGGCGCGTTCATGGTCACCAGCGGGTTTGTCGGCATGCGCACCGTCGGCATCGGTGCCCTGCGGGGTGGCCATGATCGGCGCTGATGCGCGATGTGATGCGCACAACGCTCGCACGCATCGAGGCGTACGATGGAGCTTGAGCGCTAGGTGACGAGCGGATCGAGACCGCAGGGTTTCTCCTGACAAGGTCAGGTATCTGACGATCAGGGGTGCGGTCTTGCCCGCTGGAACGCATGCGCTGCGCGTGCTATGCTGAGTCTACCGCCCACTTCGTGCGCTCCCCGGCCCCTTGCGTTCTTCCCTTCCGCGCGCCCTCCCCTTCACTCCCGCTGATCCTCCGCCCTCCGGACTGTGCGTGGTGCGCTGGGCGGTGATCGCGCTGCGCTGCACTGAATGAACCAAGCAGCTTGTGATCGTACCAGGAAAGAAGACACCATGAACCAGAAATCGAAGCGTCAATCCTTAAAAGAGAGCTCGTTGAGCGTAGGCATTTCCGTCGGAATGATGCTTGGAACCGCCTTCGGGGTTGCCTTGAATAGTATTCCTATCGGGCTCGCGTTAGGTGTGGCTGTTGGCGCGGCGATTGGTGCGAGCCTCGATCAGAAGCGCAAACGCAGTGATACCGCGAAGCGCGATGAGCGCCTAAAGAACCGTCCATCCAGAACGGGTAGCTCGGTTTGATTCTCAAGAAACATGGAGGCTTGTGTGGATACACTATTTCGGTTCACACTGCTCGTCTTGCTGGGCCTGGCGCTCAGTGGTTGTAGCATCGTGAGCCTGCGGACTGGCCAGATCCAAGGCTCTGGGAACATCACGACCGAAACACGCGACGTCGGTGCCTTCACCGTGATCGATGTCGCTGGGGTCGGCGAGGTCGTCATTACGCAGGGCGATACGAACAGTCTCACGGTTGAAACCGACGACAACCTTCATGCGATCGTCTTGGGCGACGTGCGCGATGACACGCTCTACCTGGGCATCAAAGCCAACCAGGGCTTTAGTGACGCGACCCGGATCACCTTCACGGTCACGGTCAAGGAGCTGACCGCGATCAGCTTCTCTGGCGCAGGCACGGTCAGCGTACGCGATCTCAGCGGCGAGCAGCTCACCGTGAACCACTCGGGCGCAGGGCGGGTGACCGTCGCCGGGACGGTGGGCGAGCAGCGCGTGACGCTTAGTGGTGCAGGCAATTACGACGGCGCCGCACTTGCCAGCGAGCGGGCGATGGTCGAGCTCAGCGGCTTCGGCAGCGTGGTGGTCAACGTAAGCGAGCGGCTCGATGCCACGGTGAGCGGCGCGGGCAGCATCGCATACATCGGCAGCCCCGAGCTGCACGAGCAGGTCAGCGGCCTCGGGTCGATCCAGCAGCGCGCGCCGTGAGTGCCAGCGCTCCTACCGCGCCGCAGCTCCGCGCGCTGGTTCAGCGGCACGCGCTGCTCGCCTTCTTCGGCCTGACCTTCGCACTCTCGTGGAGCCTCTGGGGGCTGCAGGGTCTACTGATTGGCACCGACCCGATCAGCGCCACCTGGCTCGGCATCGTCGCCACCTACGGCCCAACCCTGGCCGCAATCATGCTTGCCGGGCTGCCCGGCCCCGTGCGGCAGGCGCTCGCCTGGCCCCGCCGCCGACTCGGGCTGGCGGGCGCGGTGCTCGCGGGGGTCGTGTTGCTGAATGTTCTAGTTGCATCGAACCCGCTCGCGAGCACGCGCCCGGCGGTAGCGGCGGTGCTGTGGCTGACCATCACGGTGCTGCCGGCCTGGATCGTCTGGAGCAGCTTCAGCCGCCGCCATGGCGTGCGCGCGCTGTTACAAACCCTCACCGCCTGGCGGGTTCCGCCGCTCTGGTACGCTGCGGTGCTGCTGCTCCCGGTGCTCATCAGCCTCCTGGGGCTCGCGCTGCTCGCCCTGCTGGGGCAGCCGCTGCCGCCCTGGCCGCGCACCGAGCCGCTGCGCGAACTGCTTCCGCTGCTCATGATCACGTTTGTGACGACGCTGCTCTACGGCGGGCCGCTCGGTGAAGAGGTCGGCTGGCGCGGCTTTGCGCTGCCACGGCTCCAAGCGCGCCACAGCCCACTGGTCGCGAGCCTGCTGCTGAGCGTAGTCTGGGGCCTCTGGCACGCCCCGCTCCACCTCCAGGGTGTCTACCACGGCATCTTTCCCGATGGCCTGCCCGGCATTCTGCTGCGCATGGTCATCACCATTCCGACCACCGTCCTGTTCACCTGGTTCTTCAACCGCACGCAGGGCAACCTCTGGCTCGTCGTCCTGCTGCACACCGCCGTCAACAACAGCGCCGGGTTCTGGCTGCCGGTCACGGTGGGCGTGTACGTTGCCATGGGTCTCATGACGGTCACGCTGATCATCACAGATCGCATGTGGCGCCTGCGGCCCTCCGATGGCGTGACGACGACGGCAGAGGGGCAAACTGCGGCATTATACCAAATCCGATAGCCGATAGCCGATAGCTGAAAGCCGGACATGGCGTCTCAATGCGCTTGAATGTCATTAGGCATGCGGCCTGTTCAATGGTAATTGGTATTACATGATCGTGAAAGTGGGAACACCATGAGCCAAGACAACGGCCACAGCGGATCGGCGGGCGCAGGTGATGAACCAGCGGCTCACCTGCGCAGCACCAGTCTCGGGATCGGAATCGGAATCGGCATGAGCTTTGGTGCCGCACTCGGCATCGTCGCATGGCTTTTGTTCGGCGCTATGCTGAGCGGGATGATCATTGGCGCTGGCCTTGGCCTCCTCGTCGGCGTGATCCTAGCGGGACTGCGTCAACAGCGCACCAACCGGAAGCTGCCACCGCGCAGCGACTGATGAGCAAAAGCGACCCTATGAAACTCCCACGCATTGTCGAACGCCACCCCTACTGGTTCGTGGCGATCCTGGAACTGATCATCATTGCCGTGTACCTGATGGCCGGCACGATCGCGCATCTCGCGCAGATCTCCAATCAGGCCATCACTGGGATTGCCAACACGACCCTGAGCGTGCTGGTCATCGGCGCCCTCAGCGCGCTCGGATGGTGGCGTGCGGTCGGCTTCAGGCGACCTGCACACCCACGCGACCTGCTCTTTTTTCTGCCGCTCTTGCTCCCCGTCCTGCTCAACCTTGGCGTCGGGCTGAACGTACCGGGTCCGTTGCTCGTGACCCAGTTGCTGGCCCTCGCGTTCCTGATTGGCTTCGCCGAAGAGGCCATCTTTCGCGGGCTGATGCTCAACGCGCTCAAGCCACGCGGCCTCTGGCAGGCGGCCATCATCACCGCGCTCCTGTTTGGCCTGTCCCATGCACTCAATCTGCTTTCCGGCAAGAGCGGGGTCGAGATCCTGATTCAGATCGCGTATGCCCTGGCGGTTGGCTTTGCCTTTGCCGCAGTGGTACTCAAGAAAGGCCTGCTCTGGCCGTTGGTCATCGTCCATGCGCTCATCAACTTCACGAGTTTTATCGGCAAGGATAGCCTGCCAGCGTTCTGGAACACCGTTGCTGGCGGAGCGCTCACGTTCCTGTTCATGGCGTATGGGCTGAACCTCATGCGGCAGCCCAGCGCACATGCCGGGCAATGATTAGGGTGTGACTGGAATCTGTAGGGCTGCGCCCCACGTCCCGCCGGACGGCGAGAGGATGCGAGGGAACCTGGTTCCCTCGTGTACCCTCCCTATTATAGAGGACGTACTGCGAAAACGCTTTGGTATGAGGAACTCCCCCATGCGCATGAACTTAGACTTGGGGATGCCCCAAAACCCGCTCGCAGTAGGCGCTTTAGCCGGCTCGTAGTAGGCGCTTTAGCGCCGTTCAAGGGCCGCTTACGGGGCTAAAGCCCCTCCGACGAACCTCGCTCGTCGGCTTACGTTACTGCGTATGAGGAATCACCCCCTCAAAAAAAAATCGCGATCCGCACCGTGTACCCTCCCGATTGCCAACTCGAAACGCTTTACACATGAGTAAGGCTAAGAAGGATTCAGAATGCAGAAAACAGGATTCAGGAAGCAGAAAACAGGACATTTGTGCGAGCGCGAGGGGCGACCACCACCCGAAACCCAGGGGAGTAGTACCAGTTGACGGGATGGTCCCTGTTGCGCGCCCCGCAGCGAACACCTGTGCTATCATCCCGGAATGTGCCTCCTCGAAGGGGTACATCTAAATCACCGTCTGTAAAGTCTTTTGCCAACACAGCCGCCCCCTCAGGGTATGATGTGTAGCTACTGCTCGCCCACTCCCAGACATTGCCAGCGAGATCAAGCGCACCACAAGCGGCCATGCCCGCCGGGCAGAGGCCCACGGGGGCGGGGGCATTGATCTGCCAAGCGCCATAGACCGCATGCTCCGGGGTGGGTGCGTTATCTCCCCAAGGGTACGCCCGACGCGCTTCCGGCCCGGCAAACGCCGCTGCTGCTTCCCACTCCGCCTCACTCGGCAGGCGCAGGGTGTGATCAGGCAATTGGCTACTCAGCCACGCGCAAAAGGCGGTCGCTTCGTACCAGGTCACGTTCACCACTGGCTGGTTTGCGGCGCTGAAGCGTGGATCGCCCCACGCATATGGCGCTGTGCGTTTCTTGCGCCACTTCAGCCCGTTGGCCGTCCAGTAGCCATCGTCGCGGTAGCCATCGGCCACAAAGCGGGCGAATTGCTCGACCGTGATCGGCAGGCGGGCGATCCAGAAGGCGGGGAGGGGGAGATCGGCTGCTGGCTCTCCCTCCTCCCATCCGCGAATGCGGTAGGTTCCGTTTGGCACGTAGCGCCAGTAGTGGTCGCCCTGGTCGGTCAATACGGTAGAGGGTTGTGCGAGGCTCGCACGCCACTCCTGCTCGCTCACCGGGTAGCGCGGATCGCCAAGCTCGCCCAAGACGCGCCCAGCAATCAGGCGGTCGGGCGGGGGCACGGCTGCCTCACGGTTCGTGAAGAGGGTGCAGAGGGCGTGGCGGAGCGGGGTCTCAATCTCGGCTTCCAGATCGAGCTCTTCACTCACCGCGAAGGTTGCCCGTCCCCCCATGCCCTGGTAGGTCAGTGCCGCGAGGCGGATGTCTTGGATACGTTGGGTTGGCGACTTCATGCCCTTCGCAGCACCAGTGCTCCAGAGCCGCTTGAGCCAGAGCAAGCCCTGGTCTCGTGCCTTATCCTGGGCGGTCAGCCGCCCCGCGAGGAGGACGAGCACCTTGCGCCAACGCTCACGGTCGTCGCTCTGCCACGCGGCGTGGGCGAGATCGCGCATCTTTGGATCTGCGGCCAGGTAGCAGGCCGCGAGGTACTCTTGGAACGAGAGATGGGGAAAGGCGAAGGCGTCATCGCCACGCGCAATGAGCAACCCAGCCTCTTCCGCCAGAATGTGCGTGAAGGTCTTGTAGGCAGCGAGCGGATCGGGCAGGCCCATGCGGTCGAAGAACTTCACCAAACGGGCATGGAGCATGTCGTCGCTGATCACTCCGCGCCCCTCTTCGCCACGCGCATCGCGGTGCGCTTCATAGGCGAGTTGGTGGAGGGGGGTACGCAGCAGGGGCAGAGTCAGCCCCGGTGGATTGCCCAGCCGTTCGATCAGGCCCGGACGCTTGAGGCCCGGCTGGCGCACCGGCTCCCAACGTTCCAACAAGAGCAGGACACACTGCTCGTACAGATCCACCTCCTGCTCAGGCACCCGGTCGTTGTTGTGCAGCAGCGTGAGCATGGTGAGCAGCAGCGGTGAGGCGATCAGGGGCTGAAGGGCTGGGCGGGCGGCGAGTTGCTTGATCAGATCATCGGCAGTATGGCGGGCGGCCTGGATCGTCAGATCGGGATCAAAGTCGGCCAGCGCACGGAACCACGCCTGCACAAAGGTCTTGACTTGCCCAAAGGCGAGCGGGGTGAGGGTACGCAAGCGCCAGCCCTCATCCTGCGGCAACTGCCAACTACCGGCGCTCTGGTAGGGCAAGACACGACTGGTGATGACAATTCGCACGGGAGTACGCGCCACGAGACGTTGCAGGGCGTGTGACACCAACGCCCGTGGACTCGCTTCCCCCCCTTCGGCTGAGAGCTCATCTAGCCCGTCACAGAGCAGAATGACACCGCCACGGTGCATAGCTTCACGTAGCGCGTCAAGCAGCCCCGCACTCGCCCCCTGTGGCCCATTCAGGATGCTGCCCAACGTCTGCCAAAGCGCCATGTCGGGGTCGTGGGTCTTGCCAAGTTGCTCGGCAACCTGGGCCAGCGGAACGAGAATCGGGATCGGGGTGGTCTCATCGGGCCAGCCCGGCAGCGCAATGGCCGCGCCACAGGCACGCCGCGCCAGCAGGTGGCCAAGGTAGCGCAGGACGGTACTCTTGCCCGACCCTGGCTCGCCCAACAGCACCAACCA
>RSAS01000720.1 GCA_003934145.1 Candidatus Viridilinea halotolerans
GTTGCAATGCGATTCCAGAAGGGGGCGCACACGTTTTCTGTCCGCCCTTAAACCACAAGGGGGGAGGTGGTGGCTCGCTACGTGATGGTGTTGCGCGAAAACTCCCCTCCCCCCTCGTGGGGGAGGGGCTGGGGGTGGGGGGGAAGCGGCCTTTGGGAGCAAAAACTGTATACCCGAAAGCCGCCCCCCCCGGAAGGCATGCCAGAGGCTTACGTTCAAAGGTAGCGCCGCGCCTCACGCCTCTGGCTCAAGCACGTAACACCCCGCCCGCGACGGGTGATCCTCCACTAGCGTCCCTGGTCGAACCCCGCGCAGCAGCCAGAGGATGAGCCAGTCGCCGCCGGCGGCGAGGGTGTGGAGCACGCCGAAGAGCAATAGGTAGCTGTTGCCCGAGATGAGGCTCAGCGCATAGGGAATAAGGCCCAGCACCAGCCCCGGCATCAGCCCGCCGAGCCGGTAGACGCCTACCGCAATCGGGCCGCTCAGATGGGCATATGGCGTGAGCGTCTTCCATTGCATGCCGTAGGTGACGCTCGTGGTGGCTCTGCCGCCCGCGAATTGCCAAGTCAGCCCGTGGATGAGCTCATGCACCACAATGCTGGCGAACATCACCACGAGGAACAGCAGCGCCCCCGGCAGCGTGATGGCGATCCGGAGTTCGTCGTGCAGCAAAACGAAAAGGGCCAACTGCGCCAGCGCGACGGGGATGCCAAGGCTCAACGCAACCAAGTTGGCGCGTAACATGGAGACGGAGCGGTCGTGTTGCGGCCTCGTACTCATAGCAGGTTCCTTGGTGCAAGGCATAGAGCGCACGCCGCGTCACGCCAACGAACGGTAGGGGCACGGCGGTGCCGCTCCCATACTGATGTTCGGCTACGCTACACGCTCGGCGCGATCATTCGCGAAGCTATCAACATGGCGCACCTCAACTGAATCTACCTCTGCCGCGAGCAGACTCAGTGCGATCGGATGGGGCGTGTTCACGATCACGGCATCCGCGCCTACGGTCTGGACATCAACGGCCCGGAAGGCTTGTGGGTCAGTACTGCTGAACATCCCGTGCTTTAGCTCAAAGCCGACGATAATGCCGTTGCGACCAACGTGCATATCACCGACCGTTCCCACATGATCGCCGGTGACACTCATCAATTTCTTGCCCGTAATCTGCTGAGCGCTCTTGCGCAACGCGACGATTTCGCTATCGCCCGCACTGGATTGGAGTGGTCTGGCGCCATCTATAACGACAAACTCACCCATCCCAAGAACATTTTCCATGCGCACCACTTGCTCCTCGCGTGAATGCTCGCTGGTGAGTATTAGCGCCAGAATCTGGCGTGCAGCGGAGTCGAGTACCACCTCGCGCACGATCGCGACCTGATTACCAGTCAACTGATTGATTACCCGCTTCCCGAAAAGCTCGTTCATCTTTTGCATGTTTGTATCCTTTAGACATGGTTCGTAACCAAGTTACGCTTTTTGCCGCTGCCGCTGCCGCTGCCG
>RSAS01000075.1 GCA_003934145.1 Candidatus Viridilinea halotolerans
CCCCTTCCGGCGGGGTTTAAGGGGCCGCAGGCCCCTTACGTTCATGCGCATGGGAACCAGGTTCCATGCACACCCCCGTCCGCTCTATTTCACTCCTCCCCAACCTGTAAACGACGGTAACTCTCGTAACGTTCGGGCGCAAGCGCACCCTGGCCGAGCGCGGCGCGCACGGCACAATCGGGCTCGTGGATGTGGGTACACCCTGCGTAGAAGCACTCGCCGAGGAAGGGCCGTAGCTCGCGGTAGCACCAGGCGAGATCTTCTGCGGGCACCTGCCAAAGCCCAATCTCGCGGATGCCAGGCGTGTCCGCAAGAAAACCACCCTCGGGCAGCGCGATCAACTCGGCGACGGTGGTGGTGTGCCGCCCCTTGTTGAGCGCACCGCTGACCGCAGCGGTGGCCAGTTGCAACTCAGGATAGAGGGCGTTGAGCAGGCTCGATTTGCCTACCCCCGATTTGCCCGTAACCACGCTGGTGCGCCCTGCCACCTGCTGACGCACGGCATCTAACCCCTCACCCGTGGTGTTAGAAACATAGAAGACCTTGTAGCCAATACGCTCATAGGGCGCAAAGAGCGCCTGCGCCGCAGCGGGGCTTATCAGATCAATCTTCGTGGCCACCACCACCGCCTCAAGCTCGCTGTGTTCACAGATCACCAAATAGCGGTCGAGCATGCGCGGCGCAAAGGTTGGCGCGGTACAAGCAAACGTGAGCAGCACCTGGTCGAGGTTAGCCACCAAGACATCCTCTTTATGCGCCCCGCGCGAACCTGCACCACGGCGCGCCAGCTTCGAGCGGCGCGGCAACACCGCCTCCACCGCGCCCTTGCCGTCATCCATGAGGCTAATTTCGACACAATCGCCAATCACCGCGATGTCGGTCGCAAGGCGCTCCTGTTTGAGCTTACCCCGCAAGCGACACTCAACCAAACCGTTGGCCGTCTGCACCCAGAAGAAGCCACTCTGGGCACGCAAGACAGTGCCAAGTAACCGATCCGGATGCGCGGCTTGCACAAGCGAGCTACCCTCCCTGCTGCGTTTGGTCATGAACACGTACCTCCAGCTTATTGATGCCGAGGACATCAAAGGTAAAATCAATAATGCGACTCAAGATATTGGGCTGGGCCTGCGTCTCGTGCAGTTCCAGCGACGCCTGCTGCTCACCAGACGTAGGCTCAGCGGGCGGATAGTGATGCAGTGAACCGTCACGCTCTAAGATGATCACCGTAGCACTCCCTTGGGGTTTGCTCACCGCATAGGGCGGCAGCGCATACAACTCCGACTGCGTGCGTGCCTCTTCCGGGGCGTGATCTGTGGCGTAATCGATCTGTATCATAGCTTTTGCTCCTTAAAAATAGAAAAGACCGTGGATGTTGCACACCACGGCCCTGGGGAATCAAAAGGGCTGTGGGTGCTGGCATGCCCCCACAGCCCGATGCTCAATTAAAGCAGGCGCTACTGGCCCTTGAGCAGAGGGAACGTGGGTGGATCGGGATCAGCGAAGCTGACAATTGCGGTGATGACAATGAGCTTGAACATGGTGCTTCGCTCCTTTCCAATACGTTCCAAAGCGCGATTTTGTTGCAGGGGCAAGGATACCACGCTAGCGCGGGACTGTCAATCAGCTAGTGCTCGCTCTAATGCCTCTGGCTCAGCCGTCAGTTGATAGCCGCGCAAGTCTAGAGCCTCGATCCACCAATTCGGAACGAGAGCACGGCTGTGTTCATAGGAATGGCAAGTACTACACCACTCCCAACTTGAGCCATCAGCCACGAAATGTTCACCATTGAGATAACAGCCAAGGGATTTGCCCTTGAAATAGTAGCGATGTAAAGTGCTTGCTCCACTGCATTGGCGCGATTACCTGGGCCATACCAACCCCCTCGTGGCCGCCTTGATGGCCCGCATGCACATTGTTCGCCGCGAGCGTTGGCAGGTCAAAGTGGCCGCCCTCAAACAGATGATCGGTTTAAGCCTCAACGCCGAACAGCGACGGTATATCCAGCTTTGCAGCTTGCCGCTGCCACGCATGGGGGCGCGGGGGCATGGCCCCCGCAAAACCCCCACCTCCCCACAAAAGGGGAAGCACGGGAACTAGGTTCCCGTGCTTCCCCTTATTGGCAGCCCAACCACTCAGACTCATAGCGCAAAAACTCATCAAAGGTTGCCGCAAAATTATGGCTGCCGTCGCGGTCGCAATGGGCAACAAAAAAGAGGTAGCCATCACCATCGTTGGGTTGGGCGGCGGCGGTGAGCGCGGCAAGGCCCGGGGCGGCGATGGGGCCGGGCGGCAGTCCGGCCCGATTGCGCGTATTGTAGGGGCTCTCGACCTGCAGATCGTTCAGCGTCAGATTTTTGCGCCACCATGTTGCTTCATCTTCACTAAAGCCCACGGCATACTGCACCGTCGCATCGGCCCCAAGTTGGCCACCGCCAACGATGGGGGCGTATTCGGGCTTGAGTCGATTCCAAAAAACCCCCGCGATCAAGGGCATTTCCGCCTCAAGCGCCGCTTCGCGCTGCACAATCGAAGCCATCGTCACCACCTGATGCACATTCACATCAGGCACCTGGACGCTGCGTTCAAGCGTCGCATACTGCTCTACAAAACGATCAAGCATCATGCGAATGATCAGTTCTGGCTCGGCATCACGCTGGAAGCGGTAGGTATCAGGAAAGAGATAGCCCTCAAGGGTTGCCGCAGGGGGCAACTGGCTCAAGAGGAAATATTGACTGCGGAAGCGTTCGCCATCGCGGGCGACCACCAAAAAGGTCTCGCCATCCACAATGCCCGCCGCATCCAATTGCGCCGCGATCTCCTCTAGGCGCAGCCCCTCGCGCAGTGTCACCGCCACATCCTCCACCCGATTGCTCTGCAGCGCAATCAGAATCTGGCTCATATTCATCGTCGGGCTGAGCACAAAACGACCCGCGTGGAGCTTATCATCAAGCCCCTGCATGCGGCTGAGCAGCGTAAAAAGGGCCGGTTGGCGAAGCAGCCCCTCCGAGCGCAGACGGGTCGCGATCTCCGCCGTACTCGCCCCTGGTGCAATCACAAATTCCACCGGCTGGCCACTCGTTGCCGCTGGGGCACGAATCTCACCCAGTGCGAGGTAGCCCACACCAGCCACAACAAGGGCAATAAGGGCCACACCCAACATCACAGCGCGCACATGGCGCATAAGCAGCCTCCCTAAACGTCAGTCGCCGGTACATAAAGTATCCCTTCAAGGATACTTCATGTACCGACGATGCGTCAAAGGTTGCGTGGTGTTTTTGCGCCGCCTCACCGAAAGGGTACGCACGAGAACCTAGTTCCCTCGCGCACCCTAAAAAAAAACAAGGCATGGGGCTTGCCCCAAACCCGGTGTTTAGGGCTATCGCCCTAAACATGGTTTAATTTAACGCCAAACAGCACCTCAAGCGCAAGCGTGCGCACTCGTCTGGGCCACAATCTCTTCGATATGACTGCGCTGCACAAGGTTCTGCTGCACGAAGAGCGAACCGAGCGGCACGGCATGCCCCTGCACACGCAGCCACGACTGGAGTTGGAGGACACTCGCCAGCTTGCGCGGCTTCACAAGGCCCCGTGCGACCAGATGCTCACCAAGGCGCTTCGGCTGGAAGGGCGTGGGATCAACCAAACGATCCATCAACTGCACCGCCAAGAGCGTAGCCAGAACATGCGGACTAATCAAACTCTCAGCCACCATAATATCGCCCAACATCTGCGGCACGCCTCGTAAAGATGTCTGCTGCTGAATCGTCAAGACGTGTACTAGTTGGTTGGGGCGGATGTAACCATGTCCCAAGAGGTAGCTACCCAGCGGCATCCGGGCGCGTTCGGCGGGCATTGCCCAAGCGCGGTAGAGCGGCGGCTCGATACGCAGCGTCTCGGCAAGCATGTGCGCAACGCCTGCGAAAACATCGGCAGTCGGGTTCGCACGGGTCATAGGGGGAATATAGGCTACGGTGGTGTTCATCTGATGATCCTTTGTATTCATTGGGTTGCTGCTCCACGACGGCGAATGGCCGAGTTGAGCTTGGAGATCGTGGCCCCCCTCTCAACCATAGGTTGTCTTGTTCATCCGGCAAGTGTGTTGGCACGCGCTTGCCGGTGGCTGGATTGTTGGGAGCATCTGGCCCCCTTCAGCTCTGCTGCGAGGCTCCTTGCCGCACCAAACATCTTACGTTAGGTACTGTACCATGTATAAAATGTTCTGTCTGTAGATTCTTCGTAACAATTACTATCAAGCAAAAGTGATGTTTTAACCAAAACCTATGCGGCGCGGCAAGCTGCGCCGCCCGGCAGGGGCTGGAGGGCGGCTGCGCCGCGTCCTATGCACAGCCCCCAGATTTCAGTATTTTTGTTGCCTGTTGGCAGCGCAACCGCCAACACACAACAAAAAACAGCCAGCTATAAAGCTGGCTGCCGGTGCCTGATGTCTGGTGGGCGATACTGGACTTGAACCAGTGACCTCATCCGTGTGAAGGATGCGCTCTAGCCAACTGAGCTAATCGCCCGAACTGCGGCGCAGTATAACACACCCTCGCCAAGGGCGCAAATCTGAGCGTACGAAGCCCACCATACCTGCACGTAGCTTCTGCTATGCTATAATTACTGGATAGGAGAGAATGGAGGCATCTGTGCAAGAAGAGACACCTGTTCTCTTCAATTTCCCATCGGCTGGTACCCCGAACGCGCTGCGCGAATTGCCGCCCATTGAGCGCGATCTGATCGTTATGCCTGTGCCCGATACCGTCCTCTTCCCCCATATGCTTGCGCCCCTCTTTCTGGTGGATGAGGCCGCGATCGCTGCCGCAGAGTTGGCATGGTCGGGTGATCGAATGGTACTCGCGATTACCCGTCGCGAAATGAGCATCGGACGCACGCAGGTGTCTGATCTCTACAGCGTCGGGGTTGAAGCAACCCTCCAGCGGGCACGCAAAATGCCCGACGGTACAACAAGCGTGGTGCTTGAGGGGCAACGGCGTATGCGTGTTCTCGCTTCGCTTGAGGATGCCCCCGCCCTGCGCGTGCGCGCCGTTCCGCTCTATGGCGACGATGAACGTACGATCGCCATCGAAGCCATGATGCGCGCTGTCCTTGCCCTCTTCGAGAAGGTGGTGCGCCTCTCGCGTACCCTCCCCGACGATGCCTACATTACCGCGCTCAATGTGGATGACCCCGGCGGCATCGCCGATCTCGTGGCTTCCACTCTGCCGATTAGTATCCCCAGTCGCCAGCAGATTCTCGAGACTATCGATCCCGAAGAACGCCTCCACCGCGTCTCGACCCTGCTCACCCAAGAGCTTGATCTGCTTGAGTTAGAGAATCGCATCCAGTCGCAGGTACAAAAAGAAGTTGATCGCAGCCAGCGTGAATTCTTTCTGCGCGAACAGCTTAAGGTTATTCAACGCGAATTGGGCCAAGATGATCCCGCCCAGCGCGAACTGGCCAGCCTGCGCGCCCGTGCTGCCGAGGCCCACCTGCCCGAACGCGCCCGCGCTCGCGCCGACGAGGAGATTGGCCGCCTAGAGACGATGCCCCCCGTGACACCAGAGTATTCGGTGGTGCGTACCTATGTGGATTGGCTGCTTAGCCTGCCTTGGGGTGCGTCGAGTGAAAGCACGATTGACTTGCACCACGCGGCCAAGGTGCTCGACGACAACCACTATGGCCTCACCCGCATTAAGGATCGTATCCTGGAATTTATCGCCGTGCGCCAACTCGCCGGCTCGCTCCAACGCGCCCCCATCCTCTGCTTCGTTGGCCCGCCTGGCGTCGGTAAGACCAGCCTCGGCCAGAGCATCGCCCAAGCCGTCGGTCGCCCCTTTATTCGCCTCAGCCTCGGCGGCGTCCGCGATGAGGCCGAGATCCGTGGCCACCGCCGCACTTACATCGGGGCTATGCCCGGACGTATCATTCAGCGCATGAAAGATGCCGCTACCCTCGATCCTGTGTTTATGCTCGATGAAGTGGATAAGCTCAGCGCCGATTTTCGCGGCGATCCCGCTCACGCTCTGCTTGAGGTGCTTGATCCTGAACAAAATAATACTTTTTCTGATCACTATTTAGATCTTCCTTTTGATCTCTCCAAGATCTTTTTTGTGACGACGGCCAATTATCTCGACGATGTGCCCGAGCCGTTGCTCGATCGCATGGAGGTGATTACGCTTCCCGGCTACACCGAGGACGAGAAACTTCAGATTGCACGCCGCTTTCTGGTACCGCGCCAACAGCGCACTTCGGGCCTAACCAATACGCCGCTGCGTTTTAACAATACCACGCTCACCACGATCATTCGTGGCTACACCTACGAAGCGGGGGTGCGTGGCCTTGAGCGTGAAATTGGGTCGATCTGTCGCAAAACGGCCCGGCGCATCGCCGAAGGGCGCAGCTACCCCCGCGTCATTACCCCGCGCATTGTCGAACGACTCCTCGGCCCACCGCGCTACGACATCAAGCTCGCCGAGCGTGATGAACAGGTCGGCGTGGCTACCGGCATGGTCTACACCGGCGCTGGCGGCGACATCATGGCGGTCGAAGTCTCGCTCATGGAGGGCAAAGGCCAACTTACGCTTACTGGCCAACTCGGCGAAGTGATGCAAGAATCGGCCCAAGCCGCGCTCTCCTACACCCGTGCCAACGCCAACGCCCTCGGTGTCGATCCGCGCCGCTTCGAGAAGACCGACATCCATATTCATGTCCCCGAAGGCTCGACCCCCAAAGAAGGCCCTTCGGCGGGCATCACCATCGCAACCGCCCTCATTTCTGCCCTCACCGGGCGCAGCGTACGCCACACCATCGCCATGAGCGGCGAATTGACCCTGCGCGGCCACGTTCTGCCCATTGGCGGCGTCAAAGAGAAGGTGCTCGGCGCACTGCGCGGCGGCATCAACACAATCATCTTGCCCCAAAAGAATCAGCGCGACTTCCTCGAAATTCCTAAGACTATCCGCGCCCGCCTCACGGCTCACTTCGTCAGCGATCTCACCCAAGTGCTTGAACTTGTCCTTGGGCCACCCCTGTCCAATCCGCCCAAACGAACAGTGGTTACGAAAAAATAGCCTAGCGGTGGTTCGGGGGCGGCAAGCCATGCGCAGTAGCTTTAGGGGCCTGCGGCCCCTAAAACCCCGCCAGAAGGGGAAGTTTTTCGGGGGCCATGCCCCAATACCTTTCAAATAAGGGAGAGCATAGACCTCAC
>RSAS01000876.1 GCA_003934145.1 Candidatus Viridilinea halotolerans
CAAAAAGCGGCAGTTTATCCCCATTTGGTGAAACCCTTTGAGGGCCAGGCCCCCGAACACATCCTCCCGGCGGGGGTTTGGGGGCCAGGCCCCCGAACAAACCCCGTTGGGCGGGGGAACGGGGGCCAGGCCCCCGAACACGCCCCGTTGGGCGGGAGAACGGGGGCCTGGCCCCCGAACAAACCCTGCCGGGCGGGGGAACGGGGGCCAGGCCCCCGAACACATCCTCCCGGCGGGGGTTTGGGGGCCTGGCCCCCGAACACATCCTCCTCCCGGTGGGGGTTTGGGGGCTTGGTCCCCAAAAAAACACCCCGTTCGGGTCTTAGGGCGGCAGCCCGACACTTGAGGCCCATAGGGGCATGGCCCCAAAGCTAGGCGCAAGATCAACGAAGGAGAAAGCATGTCCACACTCATCGAAGAGATCATCGGACGCGAAGTGCTCGATTCACGCGGCAACCCGACGGTAGAGGTAGACGTTCGCCTAGAGACGGGCGATATTGGGCGGGCGATTGTGCCGAGTGGCGCTTCGACCGGTGCCCACGAGGCGCTGGAGTTGCGTGATGGCGATAAGGCGCGTTACGGCGGTAAAGGGGTACTCAAGGCGGTGCGGGCGGTGAATGAGGATATCGCCGAGGCGCTGGTGGGCTTCGATGCCGCCGATCAGGTGGGTCTCGACCGTGAACTGCTTGCGCTGGATGGTACGCCGAACAAGAGCAAACTGGGCGCCAATGCCATTCTGGGCGTCTCGCTCGCCGCGAGCAAGGCCGCCGCTAACGCTTTTGGCCTGCCCCTCTATCGCTACCTCGGTGGCGTGCATGCTCACGTCCTGCCGGTGCCGATGCTCAACATTATGAATGGCGGACAGCACGCCGCGAACTCCACCGACTTCCAAGAGTTCATGGTGATGCCGGTGGGTGCCGAGAGTTTCAGCGAAGCCATCCGCTGGGGCTCCGAGATCTACCAGACACTCAAGAAGGTGCTGCACGAGCGCAACCTCAGTACCACCGTTGGCGACGAAGGTGGCTTTGCGCCCAGCCTGCCCTCCAACGAGGCCCCGTTAGAGTTGATTATGGAGGCGATTGAGAAGGCGGGCTACCGCCCCGGCGAGCAGGTCATGCTGGCGATGGATCCGGCCTGCACCGAGATCTACGCCGATGGCTACTATCACCTCAAGCGCGATGGCAAGACGCTGACCACCGCCGAGATGGTGGATTACTGGGCCGATATTGCCGATCGCTACCCGCTTATTTCGCTCGAGGACGGCCTGCACGAGGACGACTGGGAGGGTTGGCGCCTGCTGCGTGCGAAGATTGGCCACAAGGTGCAACTGGTCGGCGACGATTTCCTCGTCACCAACGTAACCCGCTTGCAGCGGGCGATTGAGGAGAACGCCTGCAACTCGATCCTGATCAAGCTCAATCAGATCGGTAGCCTCAGCGAGACCATGGCGGCGATTAGCTTGGCCCAGCGCAACGGCATGACCGCCGTCGTCT
>RSAS01000890.1 GCA_003934145.1 Candidatus Viridilinea halotolerans
GCCAACTCCAGTAGGTCCTCGAACTCGCCGGGAATGTCCGCCTTGGGAGTGCTAGGCAGGCCCAGGGACTCTCGGCTCTTGCGCAGCTGATGGCGGATACGTTCGTCCAGCTCCTCTCGGTTGCGCATGACGCCGCTGCCAAAGCTCAGACGCACCACCGGGTGGGTCTGCTGCCAGTCCCAGCGGTCGTGGATATAAAGCCCCTCGAACAGTGCCTCGCGTCCTTCGAACAAGCAGCGCAGCGTGTCCAGCAACAGGCTCTTGCCGAAGCGCCGGGGGCGGGAGAGGAAGTAGTACTTGTTCTGCTGAACCAGTCGCTCGATCACCGGTGTCTTGTCGACGTAGTAGTAGCCCCCTTCGATGATCTCGGAGAAGGTCTGAATCCCGATGGGCAGGCGCTTCTTGCCGGTGACGGACAAGGCATCCTCCTGTGAGTCCAGTGAACGTGTATGGTGGTAGATGGTGAGCCGATGATAGCACGCCGGCTCCGAGGCGGAGGTCAGTGACGGCCAGGAGCGTGCTCTGTGGGCTGGCTTGCAGAGGGCGCCGCTATTCGCTCAAATACCGTCCTCGTCTATACGCCGTGAGGAGTCACTGTGCCGGATGCCCATCCCTCCGACCCCGCCCTAGCGCTCTACCACACCCTGGAGAATGTCCAGTGGCAGCGCAGCTTCGATGCTCGCTCGCTGACCCGCGGACAAGGCTATGCGCGGCAAGGCCGAGTACGACACGGCACTCGACCTGAGCAGGAGGGTGAGATGTTGGTACTGCGGGCCCAGGTGGATGGCAGTGGCCGCAGTCGCTATCTCACCAGCCTGGCGGTGGATCCCCACAATCCCCCTATGGGGGTGGTCAGCGACTGCAGTTGCCCCGTTGGACGGCAATGCAAGCATGCGGTGGCGGTCATCCAGAGCTTCATTGATGAACTGGAAGCGAATGGTAGTAAGCGACCGGGCATCACCGCCGGCGCATGATCAGGCGGATTGTTGCCAGTGATGGGGCAGGAGCTCGTGGAGCTGGCTGGCCTTCTGAGTCGGCAGCCGCTCCAGCACGTCCTTGAGGTAGGCGTAGGGCTCATGGCCATTCAGCTTGGCACACTGGATCAGGCTCATGATGGTGGCGGCACGCTGGCCACTGCGCAGTGATCCAGCGAACAGCCAGTTGGAACGTCCGAGCGCCCAGGGGCGAATCAGGTTCTCGACTCGATTATTGTCGATCGGCAACATGCCATCATCGAGGTAGCGCGTCAGCGCCGCCCAACGCTTCAGGCTGTAATCCAGCGCTTTCGCTGTCGCCGAGCCGTTCGGCACTTTCTCTCTGTGAGCCAACATCCAGCGGTGCAGCGCGTCGGCGATGGGCTTTGCTCGTGTCTCCCGCAGCCGTTGGCGCTCTTCAGCGCTCAGTGACTGGGCCTCGCGCTCTACTTGGTAGAGCTGACCGATCAGCTCGATGGCCTGCCCGGCGATCTGGCTCTTGTCGGCCACGTGCAGAT
>RSAS01000100.1 GCA_003934145.1 Candidatus Viridilinea halotolerans
CCGGGGTGAGGCCAGTGGCGAACTGCAGCTCGTCGAGCTGGGCGAGCGTAGAGGGGTAGGGCACCGCCACGGTGAGCCGGTGGCCGTGCTGCACCAGCGGCAGGATCTTGAGCCGGCGCAGGATCTTCTCGGGGAAGGCCTCCGCCTTGGGCAGCGTCTCGGGGCGGATGGCGTCCAGGTCGATGATCGGCAGGCCGTACTCCCAGGCGGACGACAGCGTGGCCGGCCGGGCCGCCACCAGGCCGGAGTCGATCACGTGCTCCAGCAGCGAGACCTCGGCCTCCTTGGCCTCCAGCTCGGCCCGGGCCGCCGCCGCCTCGGAGAGCCGCCCGTCCTGCACCAGCCGGCGGGCCAGGCCACGCAGCCCGGTCTCGGCGCCGTGGCGGGTGCTCTCCAGGGGCGTGTCCAGGTGCGGCGGCGGGGTACGGTAGTCGTTCATGGCGTCTCGCGGCTGTCGGTCAAGGCGGGTGTCGGTCAAGCTGGGCGCACGGCGGCGAGCCCCTTCAGGCTGGCGCGAATCATCCTCCCATTCTAGCCCCACCCGGCCGCCCCCGCCCAGCGCCGTACCACGCGGATTCAACCTTTTGGGGGACCAAACTGGTGCCGCCAGGGGGAGTTTTCCCGATTAGGGGCAATCCGGCCTTGCAAGGTTGCGAAGCGTAACTTAATGTAAGCATAGGGTCGCGCCGGGCAGGGCGCGGCCCGTGAGAGACAAGCGACTGTAAGCGGATGAGCAGACGGCATGCAGGGACTGGTGGGAGCCCGATTTATCGGGCGATGTTTGTGAACACCACTCTCAGGTCGGAATGTTCATCACCACACCCCCGCACGGGCGGCGAGAAGAAGGCATATGCCAGACGCGCCACGGCGGACGCATCAAAAGGGGCAGGACCATGAAAAAGCAAGGGTTGAAGAAATACATCAAGCACGGCCAGGGCGGTTTTACCCTAATCGAACTGCTGATCGTAGTGGCGATTATCGGGATCTTGGCGGCAATTGCGATTCCGAGGTATCAGAACTACGTCCAGCGCAGTGAAGTGTCCTCAGCATTGGCAACAATTAGAGGTGTGCAGACTGGTGTAGAGGACTTTGTCCTGCGTGGACGAGAAATGACAACGAATGCTGGAGATGATGAGTTTATTGGTGTAGATGCCAGTCAAGCCTACGGCTGGGTTACGATGGTACAAGGCGTCCCAACCACATTTACGTCTGCTACAGGTCGCATGACTACGCCCGTAAAGGCAGATGCAAGTGGGGCAGTAAGTCTGTTTTATAGCTTTACATCGGGATCTCTGGCTGATGCTGGGGCAGTGTTAGCAATTGTTAGAGATGAGGATGGGAACTGGTCTTGCGTGTCGGAGGATGTTCCAACTGCCGCACTGCCGGATAACTGCAATTAATCTCATTGAGTTTATATGAGCGGCCGGCAGAGATGTCGGCCGTTCTAGTATGTATGGCGGATTTCCCCTGAAGTGAGCTTTGGCGTAAACTG
>RSAS01000559.1 GCA_003934145.1 Candidatus Viridilinea halotolerans
GCAATGCGATTCCAGAAGGGGGCGCACACGTTTTCTGTCCGCCCTTAAACGCCGGAGGGGTGGTGTTTCGGGGGCGTAGCCCCATCCCTTGGCGGTGGAGCCGCCGTAACGCAACAAAAAAAGAGCTATTCAGGGGAGGCGAAGCCTCCCCTGATCCCCCGCCGCTTGGCGGCGGAGCCCCAAACTTCACTTTTTGTGCCGTGTTGGTGGCGCAGCCACCAACACGGCACAAAAAAGATCTAATGAGGTGTAATGGCCGCTGAAGTCAACGCTCAAACATCGGCTCGTTTCGGGCAACGCTCGCTGGTAGATGTGCTGCGCACGGTCTTTGGGCCGGTGGCGCAACTCTTCCTCTTCATTGTAGGTAGTGCGTTTCTCCTGAGTCTTATCGTTGTGCTCATTGCATTACTCCAGATCGGATCGCGCCCCGACATCCTCACGCGTGCGCTGACCATTCTCCCTCAGGTGATTATTGATGGCCTCGTGCGCGGGTTTCTCTTCGCCACGATTGCGTTAGGCTACACCATGGTCTATGGTGTGCTGGAGTTCATCAACTTTGCCCACGGTGAGATCTTTATGGTGGGTGGGGTGGTGGGGGCCGCTATTGGCTTGTGGCTCTCGATGCAGGGCATGCTCGCTGGGATGAATGTCTTCCTCTTTGTGGCTCTCGTCGTTCTAGCGGGGATGGTGGTGAGTGGCACGCTTGCGGTGACAGTGGAACGCATCGCCTATCGCCCGCTGCGCGGCTCGCCGCGCCTCGTTCCGCTCATTTCGGCGATTGGCGTCTCTTTGGTACTCCAAGATGTCGTGCGTCTGATTATGACAAGTACGCCACTGGGGTTCAATGCGCGTTATAGCACCCCCGATTTTGGCAAGCCGATTCGCCTCTTTGAGATGAATCTGGGTGATCGCCCGGTGCCGGTGATCATTAGCCCCAAGGCGCTCGTCTTTATCTCGGTGGCGGTGTTGATGCTGATTGGCCTCAACTATCTGGTTAATGCTACCCGCCTTGGCAAAGCGATTCGCGCAACTGCCCAGGATCGCCCAACGGCGAGTCTCATGGGCATTAACGTCAACCGCATTATCTCGCTCACCTTCCTCATTGGTGGTGCGCTCGGCGGGGCCGCTGGGGCGCTCTTTGGCCTCAATGTTGGTGCGGTCAACCCCTACATGGGCTTTATCCCCGGCCTCAAGGCCTTTACCGCTGCTGTGCTCGGCGGTATTGGCAATATTACAGGGGCCATGGTGGGGGGGGTAGTGTTGGGCTTCCTCGAAGCTTTTGTCTCCTCCTACCTCTCGCTCTTTACCAATGGTGCGCTCTCCGGTGCCGCCTATGCCGATATTGCCGCGTTTAGCATCCTCATCCTCATCCTGATCTTCCGTCCCTCGGGCCTGCTGGGCGAGGCGACAACGCAGAAGGTGTGAGCCTATGACGCCGACCGTACCTTCAGAGAGCCTTTGGGAACGGGCTAAGCTTACGTTGAACACCGGCCCGACCGCCTATGGTTTCTTTACGCTCTATGCGCTGATCTGTAGTGGGTTGCTGATTAGCAATACCCGTACCAGCCTGGCCACCGATGTCATCTTCGTCTTTTTCCTGCTCTTGGTGCTGCTGGTCTATCGCTCGTCAACCCATACGTTCTTTAAGTTGGCCGTCGTCGCCTTCCAACTTGGCGTGGTTTTGCCCTACTTTGGTACGCTCAACCCTTTTTATATTGAAGTGGCGACCCAAGCGGGGATCTTTGTGGCGCTCGCGCTGGGCCTCAATGTGGTGGTTGGTTTCGCCGGGTTGCTCGACTTGGGCTATGTCGCCTTCTTTGCCGTGGGTGCCTACGCCTGGGCCATCCTCAGTACCTCGCAGATCACCCAGATCAATCCGGCATGGATGCCCCTCGCTCCCAGTGCTTTCTATCCTTTCCTGTTCGTGGGTTTGCTCCTCGGGGCCATAACCGGAGTGTTGCTCGGCCTACCTGTGTTGCGTCTGCGCGGTGACTATCTGGCGATTGTCACGCTCGGCTTCGGTGAGGTGATCCGCGTCTTGGCCAATAACCTCGACCGGCCCGTCAACTTTACCAATGGTTCGCAGGGCATCCGCGAGATTGAGCGCCCCAACCTCTTCTTCGCCGATTTTGTGCGCGATACCTTGGGCTGGAATCTGACGAATCAGAAACTCCACGAACTCTTCTTCTATTTCGCGGTGCTGTTCATTGTCATAATGACCGTCTTGGTGGTAACCCGCCTGAAGGAGTCGCGCATCGGGCGAGCGTGGGAGGCGATCCGCGAGGATGAGACGGCTGCGATTGCGCAGGGCATTCCGCTGGTGCGCACCAAGTTGCTCGCCTTCGCGGTGGGGGCATCCTTTGCGGGTGCGATGGGAGTAATTTTTGCCTCCAAGCAACTCTTCATCAACCCGCCCACCTTCGACCTGCTGCGTTCGATCAACATCCTGGCGATGGTCATTCTGGGGGGCATGGGTTCCATTCCGGGAGTGATGCTCGGTGCGGTGCTCGTGACGCTGCTTGATCTACAGTTGCTACCTCGGGCGGCTGCAGTGCTGCGCGATCTGCAACGTATGGGCTTGCCCATTCCGGCTGCTTTTGATCCTACCCAATACCAGCGTCTGCTCTTTGGTATCCTCCTGGTCGTCATGATGATCTTCCGCCCGCAAGGCATCCTGCCCGATGAGCGGCGTAAAGAGGAGTTGGCGGCGGGCGATGTGAGCGTTGATGATGATGATGACAGTGAGGACGATAGCCCCCCTGCTGCCGCCAAGCCCAACGGCGCGGCAGTCTAGTTGAGATCAGAGGTAGCCTATGGCTCTCCTAGAAGCAACCAACGTCACCAAAACCTTCGGCGGCCTCACAGCGGTCAACGATGTTACCCTGACGATTGACGAGGGGCGCATCGTGAGCGTCATCGGCCCCAATGGGGCTGGTAAGACCACCTTCTTCAACATTCTTACCGGCATCTATAAGCCCGATCAGGGGACAATCGTCTTCAACGGGAAACCGATTGCCGGTCTGAAGTCGAACGATATTGCCGCCCAGGGTATGCGCCGTACCTTCCAGAATATCCGTCTTTTTAACAACATGACCGTTCTGGAAAATGTTCTCGTGGGCATGCACACCCATCTGCATGTTCCCTTCTGGAGCATCATCTTCAAACTGCCCAGCGTGCGGCGCGAAGAGCAGAAGGCACGCGAACGCGCCCGCGAGCATCTGGCCTACGTCGGGTTGGACGACAAGCGCGAGGAGTTGGCCAAAAACCTGCCCTACGGCGACCAGCGCCGCCTCGAGATTGCGCGCGCCTTGGCGGGCGAACCGCGCCTCATCCTGCTCGATGAACCGACGGCGGGCATGAATCCCAAAGAGACGGTGGCGGCCACAACACTGATCCGGCGTTTGCGCGACGAACTCAAACTCACCGTCGTCTTGATCGAACACGACATGCGCCTCGTCATGGCCATCTCCGAGCGCATTTCGGTACTGGATTATGGCACCAAAATCGCCGAAGGCGACGCCCAGACCATTCGCAGCAACCCCCGCGTGATCGAAGCCTACCTGGGCAAAGGGGCCGCCGACGCAGCGTAGGTGCGGACAGACCACTCAAGCAAGCTCGCGCAAAGCCGCAAAGCCGCTAAGGTTTGGCGCACCTACATCCCGCCGACGGGGGCGCGGGGGCATGGCCCCCTCCGGCGGGGGCGCGGGGGCATGGCCCCCGCAGGCACGCTCCGGCGGGGGCGCGGGGGCATGGCCCCCGCAGGCACGCTCCGGCGGGGGCGCGGGGGCATGGCCCCCGCAGAATCCCCCTCCTAAAGGGTGACTAGGTTACAGGAGACCCACATGGCCCTACTCGAACTCCAGAACGTCCACACCTACTACGGGAAGATTCATGCCCTCAAAGGCATCTCGATCACCGTCGAGAAGGGCGAAATTGTAACCCTGATTGGCTCCAATGGAGCGGGGAAGAGTACGACGCTGCGTACCATTTCGGGCTTAGAGAAGCCGCGCACGGGCGAAGTGCGCTTGAAGGGGCAGCGCATCGATACCGTACCGGCCCACGAGATTGTCAAGCTCGGTGTCGCCCAATCGCCTGAGGGCCGCCGCATCTTCCCACGGCTCACCGTTCTTGAAAATCTGGAGATGGGGGCCTACCTGCACGATACGCATAGCGCCGCCTATCACGAAGGAATTGAGCGCGTCTTTACGCTCTTCCCGCGTCTCTACGAACGCATTAACCAAAAGGGGGGCACGCTCTCGGGTGGCGAACAGCAGATGCTCGCCATGGGCAGGGCGCTCATGACCCGCCCCGAAGTGCTGTTGCTCGATGAGCCATCAATGGGTTTGGCGCCGGTCTTGGTCGAACAGATCTTCGAGATCATCGAGACGATCAACGCGCAAGGCATGACCGTGCTGCTGGTTGAGCAGAACGCACTCCAGGCGCTCGCCATCGCCCACCGCGGCTACGTCTTGCAGAGCGGCGCGATTGTGCTGAGCGATGTCGCGGCATCCCTGCGTGCGAACGAGATGGTGCAGAAGGCTTACTTGGGGATGGAGTGATACCAGTTACGAGTGATGAGTGATGAGTGACAAGTAAGGTTTGCCTTATAGCAATGCGGTCTGATGTGATTCGTTATGGCGTTGCAATGAGGTTCCATACTATACTTGTCCCGCCTCCCGCCTCACTCGTCCCGCCTCACGTCTCACGCCGCAGCGCCAGCCTGACGGCAGCCGCGCCGAGCAGCAGGAAGCCGCACAATCCCCAGAAGAGCGGCGTGTAGCCGCCGAGGCGTGCGGCGAGGATGCCAGCGCCCAGGGGGGCGATGGTGCGTGCGCCGGTCAGTACGAGATTTTGGAAGCCGTTGATGGTGCCGTAGCTGGCCGGGCCGTAGTGTTCGGCTAGGAGCGCCGCCCGCATGATCGTCATGGTTCCCGAAGCGGCCCCAAAGCAGGCGACATAGAGGATTGCCCCAAGGACGCTGGCCCCGCCCACGATGAGGAATACGAGGCCCAAGGCTTGCAAAACGAGCAGCCAGGCACTGAGCCGCGCGCGGGAGTAGCGTTCGGCGAGCGGGCCGAAGATCATGCGCCCGATCAGCGACATCAGCCCGAAGAGGCCGGCTACGGTGGCCGCAAAGCCCGGGGCGTGCCCCACGGCGATTAGATGGGGAATAATGTGGACAACGAGGGTTACGCCGGCGAAGGTGCTGGACGCAAAGGCGAAGCTGATCAACCAGAAGCGTAGTTCGCTGAGCGCGGCGCGCGGCGTGATGCTGCGTTCGGGCGCGTGGTTGCTGTGGCTGTCGGTGGGGTTGAGCGGCTCACCGTCGGGTTGCAGGCCCAGATCCTCGGGCCGTCGCCGCAAGAGCAAAACATGGACGGGAATGGTGACGTAGGCCAAAAGGAGCGCCAAAGCCCAGAGCGCTCCGCGCCAGCCGTAGAGCTCGTTCAGCCAAGCGCTCAGTGGCACAAAGATGAAACTGGCAAAGGCCCCAAAGAAGGTCAGGACGGTGAGCGCTCGGGCGCGCAGGCGGCGAAACCAGACCGCGATGATCGCGAAGGCCGGTTCGTAGAGTACCGCCGCCGAGACGAAACCAACGCCCGCCATAATCAGGTAGAAGCTAGCCAGATGCTCCACCTGCGCCCACGCGATGATTAGCAGCGTCGCCAGGATGGAGCCGAGGCTCATGAGCAGACGCGGCCCATGGTGATCGAGCCAGCGGCCCACCGGCACCGCCGCCAAGCCCGTGCAGAGCAACGCGAGCGAATAGGCGCCGCTCAGTTCAACCTGCGACCAGCCCAACTCGGCCTGCATCGGCACCTGAAAGACCGTAAACGCATAGAAGAGAATCCCCCACGAGACAATTTGGGCTATGGCCACGCCAACGAGCATTGTCCAACCGTAGTACCAAGATGTAGGCATGGACTGAATTATACGACTAGGGATGGTTTCAGAAAACAGCTTTCAACTTTACCGTTCGTTGGCCCCCTTTTATACCAAATCCGATAGCCGATAGCCGATAGCTGAAAGCCGGACATGGCGTCTCAATGCGCTGGGTGTGGTGCCTCGGCATTGGGCAGGCGAACCGCGATAGCCGAATCGCGCCGTGGTGACGCTTTGGTCAGCAGAGGAGTAGGAAAGGGACACACTGTGAAGGTAACCATCATCGGTCGGCCCGAGTCGGTCATCGAACGGGGCTATACCGTTATTCTGATGCTGAGCTATGTTGGGCCATTCCCTCCTTCCTTTGCTCAAGGTTCTCCCCATCTTGATAGCGTAAGCGGACGCATTTGCGCCCACCCTTGTCGGATATACTGTAGGTAAGCAGCAGAGGAGCTGGCGTTTGTGGAAATTGCATCCCTTCCCCTATCAGGTCGCCTTGTTGGCATCAGCGAGCGCCCGGTGGGGACGCATCTCAGCCGTACAATGATGCTCGCTGACTTGCGCCGTTTGCTGGCTGATCTTCCGGTGGATGCCGCTGCGGGTGTCTACCGGACGGCGGTGGTTGATGAGAATATTCTGTTAAAGCCGACCGCTTCTACACGAAAGATCTCCTTCACGCGGTTGCGTGATCTCTATGCGCTTGATCCAACGGTGTTGCTCTTCCGTGTGCTGCGCGAGATCTGGGCCGATGATGTTGAGGCGCAGCCGTTGCTCGCCCTGCTCTGCGCCCTTGCGCGCGATCTGCTGCTCCGCAGCAGTGCCGAAATGATCCTCGCTCTGCCGGTGGGTGAGCATGTGACGCCGCAGCAACTGACGCAGGTGGTGAGTATGGCTTTTCCTGAGCGCTATAGTCTCGTTTCACTCGCTACTGCGGGGAAGAATATTGCTTCATCTTGGCAGCAGGCGGGTCATCTGGTGGGTAAGCTGAAGAAGGTGCGTGTTCAGGCGCATTGCCGCCCCAATGCGGTGGTCTATGCTCTGCTGCTTGGCTACTTGCAGGGCGGGCGTGGTGCGGCGCTCTTTCAGACGCTGTGGGCACGGGTACTCGATATGCCGCTACACGCCATTCATGCACAGGCTCAGATTGCCGCCCAGCGTGGTTGGCTTGAGTATCGGCGCGCTGGTGATGTTGTTGAGGTGGAGTTCCGCCATCTCTTGGGCACGCCGGCAGGCTAAAGCCTGCGGCTGTTATGCGGTGAAAGCCCGCTTCGCGGGCTCGGACTG
>RSAS01000861.1 GCA_003934145.1 Candidatus Viridilinea halotolerans
ACAACGCTGCTTGGCGCTGCTGGGTGAACCAACATCCTACTATACCAACGGAGCGATCAGTGGCGCGTTTGCTATCTACGATGCCCAAGGCAACGAGGTGCTCGGCTGGCGCTCGCTCAGCGACGCGCCATTCGACAATGGCCTGATCGCCTTTGACACCCAGCGCGTGGTGATGCTCTGGGCTGAGGATGCCCCTTGAGGCGGGGAGGCGAGGAGGCGGGGATGCGCCAGTGGTTTCGTGATTGCTACCATACGTTACGCTTTTCGGCCTTTGGCGCAACGGCGCTGCTACCGCTTACAGGCGCGGCAGCGGCTGAAGCGCAACTCACCAATCGCCATGCGCTGGGCTTGCTCGGCGTGGCTGCGGCCTTCCATGGCTTTGCCTACATCCACAACGATCTCTGCGACCTAGCGGTTGATCGCAGCCAACCACTGCGCGCCGCCTATCCGCTCGTGCGCGGTACGCTTGACGTGCATACGGCGCGCCTCCTGAGCCTGGGATCCCTAGCGTTGGCCTATGTTGGCGATGCGCTGGTGGGAGCGCCGCAGCGCACCGCCGCACGACGGCAGCGCCTCACCATGGCTTGGGCCTGCTTGGCAATCTACAACCACTGGGGCAAACGCTGCCCCTGGCCACCCCTCACCGATGGCGTCCAGGCTCTCGGTTGGGCCGCACTGTTGGCCTATGGCGCCGCAACCACCGGACAGGCCGACCCGCCCCTGCTGCCTCTGCTGCTGGCCTATGAGATCGTGCTGATTTTACAGGTTAATGGCATCCACGGCGCCCTGCGCGATCTGGCTAATGATGCCGCCTGCGGCGCACGAACCACCGCCCTCTGGCTGGGGGCGCGCCCGCAGGCGCACGGCGGCTTTGCACCCACCCCAGCACTTGCCGCCTACGCGCTCAGCCTACAAGCCGCCATGACCATCCTGGCGCTCAGTGCGCTCGCACGGCTGCCGCCAGCGCAGCGCCCAACGGCAACGCTAGGCGTGACTACCATAACGAGTCTGACCCTAGCCCTCTTTGCGTTCGCAGCGCGACGGCATCCCCGCAACCCACCGGCGGTAGGCATGTTGCACCTCATACTGATGCTTTCACCCCCCTTGGCCCTCGTTGCCCCGGGCATGCCGACCGGCCCGCGCCTCCTGCTGCTCTTGGCCCATAGCTTGCCCTTGCTGGCCAACGGCATGACCTACGATGCCTTGCGTTGGTTGGGGTATTGTCGCTGACGCGGCTGTGCATACACATGAACGTAAGCCTCTGGTGGGCCTTCCGGCGGGGGTTCGCGCTTGCCCTGAGCCTAGTCGAAGGGGCATGGCCCCCGAAGAATCCCCCCTTCCGGCGGGGTTTAAGGGGCCGCAGGCCCCTTACGTTCATGCGCATGGGGGCATGGCCCCCGCAAAACTCCCATCCCAGTGGGGAGGGTGCGGGGGTTCAAAGGGCTTCACCTGTTATGGGAAGGGCTTCCCAATGCGGTAAAACGCCTCA
>RSAS01000014.1 GCA_003934145.1 Candidatus Viridilinea halotolerans
GGATGTCCTCACGCTGACCGCGACGCCGATTCCGCGCACGCTGCACATGGCCATGGCGGGCATCCGCGACCTCAGCGTGATTGACACGCCGCCCGAAGATCGCGTGCCGATCAAAACCTACGTGCTGCCCTACAATGATCAACTGATCCGCGAAGCGATTGAGCGCGAAATCGAACGCGACGGTCAAGTCTACGTGGTTCACAACCGCGTGCAGAGCATCTACCACATCGCCAACCGTCTGCGCCAACTCGTGCCCGAGGCGCGCATCGGCGTGGGGCATGGCCAAATGGCCGAGCGCGAGCTCGAGAAGGTGATGTTGGCCTTCTTCGCGGGGCGCTACGATGTGCTCGTTTCGACGACGATCATCGAGAGCGGCATTGACGTACCCAACGCCAACACGATCATCATTGACGACGCCACCAACTACGGCCTCGCGCAACTCTACCAACTGCGCGGGCGCGTGGGCCGCAGCGCAAACCGCGCCTACGCCTACCTCTTCTACAAGCAGGACAAGCCGATGACGCCAGAAGCGCAGGCGCGCCTAGAAGCGATCCAGGAGGCGACCGAACTGGGCGCAGGCTTCCGCGTCGCCATGCGCGACCTCGAGATTCGCGGGGCGGGCAACCTGCTCGGCGCCGAACAGAGCGGCCACATCGCCGCCGTGGGCTTCGACCTCTACACGCGCCTGTTGGAACAGGCGGTGAGCCAGATGAAGCAGCAGGTTGATGCAGAACAGAGGAACAGAAGAGCAGAGGAACAGGAGGGCAGAGGCACAGGAGAGCAGAGGCACAGGAGAGCAGAGGAACAGAAGAACAGGGGAACAGAAGGGCCGAAGAACGGAGAAATAGAGGATCAGGAGAGCCGAGAAGCGACGGGGGCGCACGGAGTGGGCAAGGGCGGGAAGTTGCTGCTCAACGAAAAAATCTTGGTCAGCCCGCTGGTGACCCTCGATCTACCGCTGACCGCCTACCTGCCAACGAGCTACATCAGCGACGACCAAGTGCGCTTGGCGGTCTACCAGCGCATGGTGGAGGCGCAGACAGTCGCAGAGGTGCGGGCGTTGCGCAACGAGATCGAGGATCGTTTTGGCCCCCCACCCGACGAAGCGCTCCACCTGATCATCTGGTTGCAGATCAAAGCATTAGCGCTGCAAGCGGGCGTCAGCTCAGTAGTAGCCAACCCGCAAGAATTCGTGATTCGCCTGCCCGTCATGGAAGCCGCCGCCCGCGAACGGCTGCGGCGGCGCTACGGGCGCGACGCAACCATCAAAGTCGGGCCACAATTCCTGCGCCTCGACCGCCGCGCCGTCGGCGAGCGCTGGATCGAAAAAGTGATGAGCCTGTTGGAGGTGCTGGGGGGGTGAAGAAGTTTAAGGACGGGCAGAACATTTACTCTGCAAGCCATGGATAGGTTATCGCACGGTGCATAATACTAGTGACGCGTGCGAGCGTTGAACGTATCGTTCGCTAACGAGCCAGCAGCAACGTCGCCTCTTGCAGATCGAGCGTGTCGAAGCCTTCACTGAAGGAGGCGTAAACCTCGGCAAGCAACGGCTGGATTGGCAGTGGTACCAAGGGCGGTCAGTTGCTCGAACGCCGCCTGCATTGCCTGCGGTTCGCGCCGTAAGTAGCGAACGCCGACTTCACCCATGGTGAGCGCAAACTGAAGAATGAGGGCATATTCCAGACTACGCACTCGCGCCAGTAATTGTTGGCTACAGGCGAGCGCCTGGTCGGCATAGCCCAGTAACCACAAGACGCAGATCAGAAAGACCTGACCCACCACGCGGAGATTGATTTCAACCAGGGTATCCGCTGCAGTAGGCGTTGCATGTGCAATGCGCGTATCGTGACGACTTTAGCCTCACCACCACGGGTGAGCAGAGCGGGGCGACGATTAGTGGTGTGACGGGAAGGCGAAGTCTATACGGTGGATCGGATCGCCCCGACGGTCACGCTGAGCAGCACCGCACCCGATCCCACCAACTGCAGCGCCATCCCGTTCAGTGCCACCTTTAGCAAAGTGGTCACCGGCTTGGTGGCCAGCGACATCAGCGTCACCAATGGCACGGTGAGCAGCTTCAGGGGCAGTGGGGCCACCTACAGCTTTACGGTCGCGCCGCATAGCGCTGGCCTGGTGACGGTGAGTATTGGGGCCAACGTGGCCCACGATGCCGTGGGTAATGGCAATCTGGCGGCGACGGCGATCATCCGCACGGCAACGTCGCTCCCCACCCCCAACCAACCCACCTGGCTGGTGATGCTCTACCTTGCGGGCGATGATGTTGCCCCCAACGCCCGGGAGCGGTCGGGCTGAGCGAGCATATCCAGCGCCTCGTGCTGCGCCTCCAGCGCATGCCCAACAACGCGCATATGCGTCTCGTCATCCTGTATGATGGCGATGCCACCGGCGACTCCAAGATCTATCTGCATGAAGCCAACGGGCTACGCGATGTCACCGAGAGCGTGCTTACTTCTGGCCACTGGCCGGGCGGCATGCCGGGCAGCCCGGGCGCCCGTGAACTCGACACCGGCAGTGTCGCCACGCTGAGCAACTTCATCAACTGGGCGACCAAGAGCTACCCTGAGCCGCATCGCCGCTTCCTGGCGATTGTCGATCACGGTGGCGGCTGGACACTCGACCTGGATCCGCCCGGCCAGCAGCGCGGTATTCCCGGCGTGCAGGCGGGTGGCTGGCGCGGCATGAGCCTCGATCTGGGGAGTGGCGGTAGCTCACTCTCGACCCGCGAAACGGGCGAGGCGCTCTAGGGCTTCAATCTCGACGTTCTCTTCTTCGATGCCTGCCTCATGGCGATGATCGAGAGCGCCTACGAGGTGCGCGAGGCTGCCGACTACCTCATCGCCGGTCAGAACCTGCTCTTTACCCATCTGCCCTACCAGAACTACCTGCGCGACCTCGATAGCGACACGACACCAGAAACCCTGACGCGCCGCATTGTCGAGCGCTACAACCCTGGCCCCAGTGCCCCCTACACCATCAGCGCCCTCGATCTGCGTCAGTTATGGGAGGGGATAGGCAGTGACTTGCCACAGCGCATCAACACCCTCGCCGCCCTCCTTCTGGCCGAATTGCCCAACCCGACCCCCGCCAACCACCCCTTGGTGCTGGCGCTCACCTGCGCCTACAGCGCAACCCAGAAGTTTGGCTACGACACCAGCGGCACGATTGATGAGCGTGAAGGCTACGTAGACCTGGTCGGCTTTGCGCGCCACCTGAGCAGCGACAGCAGCCTCTCCGCTGCGATTCGTGCGGCGGGTGCGGCGGTAGCAGTCTGTTTTTTCTGCTCCGTGTTGGCGGCGAAGCCGCCAACACGGAGCAGAAATGGTTTTTTTGGGGGAGGCGAAGCCTCCCCCAAGCCCCCGCCAGGGGCTTACCTTCAGCCAAAGAGCGCATCGGTCACGACGGCCCAGCCGAGAACGACGCTACTGGGAATGATCGCTTGACCACGGTAGACATGTTCGGCGCGGTAGTTTTCGCCCTCAAGGATCAGCAGTTCAACGCTGCGACTAGCCGGGTCGGCGATCCAATATTCGCGCACCCCGGCGGCGGCATAGCGGTCGCGCTTCTCACGGCGGTCGTAGCTCGCCGTACTAGGCGAGGTAATCTCGACAATCAGGTCGGGCGGGCCGACGATGCGCTGTTCGGTGAGGCTTGCCGCGCCGTCGCGTAGCACCACCACAATGTCGGGTTGAACAATGGTTGCGCCATCGAGTTGCACATCAACCGGTGCAGTAAAGACGCGCCCTGCGCCGGTCATTTCGATCAATGTGAAGAGGTGATGCACAATCCAGAGCGAACTGGTCTGATGGGCAAGGTTCGGGGCCGGAGTCATGCGGAGATCTCCATTGATCAACTCATAGCGCATGCCATCGTCGGGTAGAGATTCATAATCGGCAAGCGTCCAACTCCCGTGCGCCGACGGCGTCAGGTGGCGCACAGGCCGCGTCGCGCAGAGAATATCGTCTGGCATAGGCGTCTCCTGAGGGGAAATTTGGCGAGGCTTTACCCTTCTGATAGATTGTAGCATGAAATTTCTTGTTCTGTGTTGGCGGTTTCGCCGCCAACACAGAACAAGAAGATCTCTTTTGGAGGAGGCAAAGCCTCTGATTGCCAAACTGCATACAAAAAGGGTGCATGCGGGAACTTGGTTCCCGCATGCACCCTTTTTGCTACCCGCGCCCTAAGCCCTTGAGTTCGCGCCCTGCCGCCATGCCTGCGGCGAGGGCGCGTTCATTCAGTTCCTTGAAGCGTGCCGGGACGCTCTTGACGGTAGAGGCGTGGATCGCCTCTTCCGAGACGACGCCGGTGATGGCGGTCACCGCGCCCAGCATGACGATGTTGGCCACGACGGTGTTGCCTAGGTTCTCGGCGATGCGCGTCGCTGGAATGGGATAGGCCCGCTCCGGCAGGTCGGACGTAGCCACGAGATCGGGGTCAATAATGATCGTCCCGTCGGGCTTCACGTCGCGTCCGTAGCGCGTGAAGGCTTCGAGCGACATGGCGATCAGGATGTCGGCCACATGGACACCGGGGCAGCCAATCGGCTTGTCGTCAATGATCACTTCGGCGCGCGCCGCGCCGCCACGCGCCTCCGGGCCATACGATTGACTCTGGCAGGCGATCAGGTTGTCATACACCGCCGCCGCCTTGCCGAGGATCACCGAGGCGGTGATCACGCCTTGCCCGCCAAAGCCGCAGATGCGAATCTCTTGCCTCATAGTTTCACCCGCTCGACTAGTTTGGCCCACTGCTCATCGAAACACTCGCGCTCGCTATCTTGCAAGACGCCAACTTTGATCTTGTGCTTGATCTCTTCCTGCTCTTCGTGTGTGCCAAACTCCATGATGTGCTCGAAATCGTCGAGCAGCACCGTGTTGTCGCGGTACCACTGCCAGATGCGTTCGACGCCTTTGAGCCCGTTACGTCCACCGTAGGCCGTCGGACATGGCACGAGCATCTCGATCAGCGCGAAGCCACGCTTGGCGATGCCTTGGGCAATCGATTTGATTGGCGGATAGGGCTGGTTCACGGTCCAACGGGCGACGTAGGGCGCTTCAAGCGCCATTGCCAGCGCGCAGATGTCCATGGCATACTCGACGTTGCCGTAGGGCGTCGTGCTACTGATGCCGCCAATCGGCGTCGTCGGGGCCGATTGGCCACCCGTCATCCCATAGATGAAGTTGTTCACCAGAATGACGGTCAGATCCATGTTGCGCCGAATGGTGTGCAGCAAATGGTTGCCGCCGATGCCCGCGCCGTCGCCGTCGCCGGTAAAGACAATCACCGTCAGGTTGGGATTGGCCGCCTTGATGCCCGAAGCGAACGAGAGCGCCCGCCCGTGGGTGGTGTGCATGCCGTCGGAGTTGACGTAGCCCGAAAGGCGCGACGAGCAGCCGATGCCGGAGACAAAGACCACCTGATTGAGATCGACCTGTAGCTCATCGAGCGCCCAGAGGGTGTAGTTGAGGACGTTACCCAAGCCGCAGCCATCGCAGAAGATGGTGGGCATCATCTCTTGGCGAACGTAGAGATCGCGCAATTCGGCGGCGGTCTTTGGTTTTAGCAGAGTTGACATTGAAGCTCCTCCAGGGCCGTTAGGATCTCAACCGGAGTGTGGATCTCGCCGCCGATGCGGAAGAGCGGCGCAACCTTGCAGCGCCCGGCTACCGCTTCGCGGATAGGGTGGATCATCTGGCCCAAGTTCATCTCAGGGACGAGAATGGCCTGCACCCGCTCGGCCCAACGCGCCACCAGATCGTCGGGGAAGGGCCAAATGGTGATCAGGCGCAACATGCCCACCTTGATCCCTTTGCTGCGCGCCTGTTCCACCACGTCGCGGCAGGTGCGCGCCGTAATGCCGTAGGTGATAATCGCGATGTCGCAGTCGTCGGCGTAGAACTCTTCGTAGCGAATGATCTGGTCGCGGTGGTTGTTGATCTTGTCGGCTAGGCGGCGGATCAATTTATCGTGAATCTCGGCGCTGGAGCTACGCGGCAAGCCCTGCTCATTATGGGTCAGGCCGGTGACATAGGTGCGATGGCCGGAGCCGAAGGGGGCAAAGGTCGGCACGAGGCTCGCATCGGTGGCGAAGGGGAGGTATTTGCCCTGGCCGTTGAACATGGGCCGATTGACAATCTCCACCTCGTCATCATCAGGAATGACGAGCCGCTCACGCATGTGGCCCAATTCGCCATCAATGAAGAGCAAAACTGGCGTGCGAAACTGTTCAGAGAGATTAAAGGCGACGATGGTCATATCAAGCGACTCCTGCACCGAAGCCGGGCAGAGCATAATAATCTCATGGTCGCCGTGGGTACCCCAACGCGCCTGCATCATATCGCCGTAGGCGCCCATCGTCGGCTGGCCGGTCGAGGGGCCGGAACGCTGCACATTGACCACCACGCAGGGCGTTTCGGTCATGATCGCGTAGCCTAAATTTTCCTGCATGAGCGAAAAACCGGGGCCAGAGGTGGAGGTCATCGTCTTCGCACCCGTCCAACTAGCACCGACGAGCGCCCCCATACTGGCGATCTCGTCCTCCATCTGGATGTAGCAGCCACCAACGAGCGGCAGCAGGATCGACATCTGCTCAGCCACCTCGGTGGCTGGCGTGATCGGGTAGCCGGCGAAGAAGTTACAACCGGCCAAAAGCGCCCCATAGGCGCAGGCATCATCGCCCTGAATAAACTGAACCTTATCGCCCAACGCACGGCGGATCAATGCTCTATCCATGAACCGCAACCTCCTCGCTTACCGTGATCGCAAAATCGGGGCAGAGCAACTCACAGAGCCGACAGCCATTGCAGCGCTCGACCAGCGCCAACTCGGGCGGATGGATGCCGCGTGGCGAAAAGCGCTCGGCGATGCGTAGCGCCTGCGTCGGGCAGTGGATGTAGCAGAGCTTACAGCCCTTGCACCAGCGTTCGTCAATCAGGATGGTAAATGTTTGTTCCATAGGTTGACCTTATAGGAGAAGTTTGATTGGGGGATTTTTTCGGGGGCCATGCCCCCGAACCCACATTGGGGCTTACGCCCCAGAACCCCCTGGGGGACTTTTCGGAGGCCATGCCCCAATACGTTTCAAATAAGACCTCACAGGTCTGCTCTTCTGCACTGGAACGTCATCAG
>RSAS01000835.1 GCA_003934145.1 Candidatus Viridilinea halotolerans
ACCAGCCCGCGCTCCACACGATGCTCACCAGTTTGGGCCGGCTCTACGAACGCGGCGTGGCGGTGAATTGGCCTGCGTTGCACCAGGGCCAGGTGCGGCGCAAGATCGTGGTGCCTACCTACCCGTTTCAGCGGCAACGCTATTGGGTGGAGACAAAGCCACAGGCGGCGCAGGCAACGTTGCGTCCGTTGGTGGATCAGATTACTCATGTGCCGCTGCGGGGTGAGACGCTGGTCACGACCCACTTCAGCGTCGAGAGCATCCCGCTCCTTGCTGAGCATCGTGTCTATGGTGAAGTGGTTTCACCGGGGGCGGTGCAACTGGCGTTCGTGCTGAGTGGCTATGATCTCGGGAAGCGGGAAGCGGGAAGCGGGAAGCGGGAAGCAGGGCTGGTGCTACGCGACGTGATGCTGCCGCAGGCGCTGGTATTGCCGGAGGGCCAGGCGCGCACGGTGCAGGCGATCTTTAGTCCAGGGCCGGAAGAGGATTGCACGGCACGCTCATTTCAGGTGATCAGTTTTGCGGAGGCCGAGGGGGGGGATCTGGCAACCCACGCGACGGGGGTGGTGGCGTGGTTGGATGCGAGCAGCAATGCTAAGCATATTGCTGCCCTCTCCCCCTCTCCCACAACGTGGGAGAGGGGGCCGGGGGGTGAGGGCCAGCCCGTGGCTTCCAATGACCTATCGTTCCTCCAAAACCACTGCACGTTGCCCCTCGATCTGGCGCAGTTGGAGGCGAGCCTTGCCGCTGCCGAATTGACCCTTGGCCCCAGTTTCCACTGGATCGCGGCGGCATGGCGGAGCGAAGCGGGCGAGAATGCAGCGGTGTTGGCGCACCTCGTGCGTCCCGCTACGATTGCCTCACTAGAGGGCTATCCGCTCCACCCCGGCCTGCTCGATGCCTGCTTCCAGGCGACTACTCTGCACGGCACAGGCTCAGCGCACACCAAGCTCCCCTTTGCGCTCGATGCACTGCACTGGCATGCGCCCACGACGGGCGATGCGTGGTGGTGTCACAGTGTTCAGACGGGCGAGAATCGCTGGGATCTGCAGCTTTTTGCGGATGATGGTCAACTCATCGCAAGCGTGAGCGGCTTCCAGGTGCGCGCAGCGCCGGCAAGTGCCATTACCGGTTCCCAGGTACGCAATGAATGGCTGCACACGCTCACTTGGCAGCCCCAGCCGCTGCCGACGGAGCAGGCGGAGGGGCCAGGCTGCTGGCTGCTCGTCGGCGCACCGGAGCGCCTCGCCGCTGAACTGGCTGCGACGGCGCCGGTCGCGTCGCTTCATCTTGCTGAGGATCTGTCGCAGCAGGTGACCACACTCGCGGCGCAGTATGGGTCGTTGGGAGTGGTGTTTTGGGGGTCAGGGGTTAGGGGTCAGGGGTCAGGGGTCAGGGGTCAGGGGTCAGGGGTCAGGGGTCAGGGATTGGGGGGTGAGGGCCATCCTTCGATAGCCGAACATCCGATAGCCGAACATCCGATA
>RSAS01000624.1 GCA_003934145.1 Candidatus Viridilinea halotolerans
ATGGCCCTCACCCCCTGCCCCCTCTCCCACGTTGTGGGAGAGGGGGGAAGACATTGAGATTCTTGGGGCTTCTATGCGGCTCCAGAGGGTGACGTACAGGTTTTCTGTCCGCCCATGAACGCATGGCGGGCGAGATGGAAAGGCAGCGTCGTCTTTTGCGTTCTTGCGCGATAACGTACATGTTCTCTGTTCTCCGTTCTCTGTTCTCTGTTCTCTGTTCTCTGTTCTCCCCCCCTACTTCAACCCCAATCGCTTCGCCTCCACCACCTCCTCTGGGGTAGGAGGCGGGGTGGCGTGAATGCGCGCTTGGATGGCGTCGAGGTCGCGGATGGTGTAGTGGCGTGGGGCGTCCCACGGGCGATTGGGGTTGGTCGGGGGGGCGAGGATGGCGGCGGCGTCGAGCCAGAGGCTAAGAAAGGGCGCTGCTCGTCCGATGTTGGCGTCGTTGAGGCCAGCGCGTTTGAGTACCTCGCGCAGGCGGCCTGGGGTAAAGCCGTCGCTCGCTTCGTAGCCTGCGACCTCGGTGTCGGTGACGAGCAGCAGCATGGCCCGCCCAACATCCACCGGCGCGAGGGTACGGCCCCCGTCGAGGGGCAGCGGAGGCCACGCGGGGGGCGCAGGGGCGGCAGCGGATGGTGGGAGTTCAACCTGTTCCGGAGTGCTGGTGGAGTCGCGGCGCAGGATGTTCGTTGGCGGGGAACCGAGGGGCGATTCGCCGTCGATGGCGGCGCGTAAGATCGTGAGCGCAGGCTTGAGTGCGGCGTAGGCGATAGGGCGTTTGCGTGCGTAGTTCATGGGGTACTTCCTAACCCTTCGGCGCGGGCTTGCCGCACGACGTCGCCATCGGGGGGCGAGGCGGCGTGGAGCAAGCCGCGCAGCGTGACGCGGTCGTCGCTACTCAGGGGGCGTGGTCGTGCCCACGCGGTGGCCGACGGGGTCTCCTCTGGCACGATCACGCCCGCACGGGTGAACCAGAGGAGGAGCGCCGCCGAGAAGCGGCCAAAGCGGTGCGGGTCGAAGCCGGCGCGGGCGGCGACTTCGCGCAAGCGGGCGCGGGTCAGGCCGGGGAGTGAGGGGTGCGCCATAATCTCTTCGTCAAGGAGGATAGCTTCGATGAGGCGCTCTACGTTTGCCATGTTGGTTGCTCTTTCGTGGTACTACTGATATAATTTAGAAAGCTAAGAATGCACTAGGAGAAACAATATGGTAACGCTAAAGCAAAATTTAACAGACCTGCAACAAAAAGCTCGTGAGCGTACTGTTAAGACTCAAAATATCGAATATGATTTAGAAACCATTGTCAAAAAGATCGATAAAGGTATTATTAAACTTGATCCAGAGTATCAAAGAAGGCATCGCTGGAACTTAGAAACTTCTTCTCGACTTATTGAGAGTTTAATCCTTAATATCCCTATCCCACTCATTTACTGTATCCGTTCAGGCCCCCCCGAAGAAAAATGGACAACATCGTGGAATCCAGCGT
>RSAS01000039.1 GCA_003934145.1 Candidatus Viridilinea halotolerans
TGACGAGAGGTGCGGAGGGCCTGTCCCCTCCGCATCCACCCCATCGGAATGGGGGTTTTGCGGGGGCCAGGCCCCCGCACCCCCGCCGCGGCAGCGGCAAAAAGCGTAACTTGGTTACGAACCTACCCCTGAGGTTCCAAAAATAGTACCTGAAGAACTATAGCGCAGAATCTGCGCCACCGCCTGGCCCACGCCATCTTCGGCACGCACGATGGCCCCTAGGGCGGCGGCGCGCGCCCGCAAGCTTTGATCGGCAACGGCTTGCGTGAGCGCGGCGGCAAGGTTCGCAACGCTCAGGCGCGCCTGGGGAAGCGGCGTAGGCCCGACGCCGAGCGCCCTGATGCGTTCGCCCCAGAAGGGTTGATCAAAATTGAAGGGCACCATAATGCTAGGCACGCCTGCACGCACGCCCTCGGCGGTAGTTCCGGCGCCGCCGTGGTGTACCACCGCCGCCATGCGCGGAAAGAGCCAACTGTGCGGCACATCAGCTACCACACAGACCGTCGCAGGGACGGTGGTAGGGCGCAAGCCTCCCCATCCAGTGAGCATGATACCGCGCTGTCCGCTGCGCGCCAGGGCTTCGAGCGCGAGCGTAGCGAGGGCTTCAGGCCGCTGGCCGCCCATGCTTCCGAAGCCAATGTAGACGGGCGGCGGGCCGTTGGCAAGGAAGGCCGCCAGATCAGCGGGCGGTTGCCAGTCGGTCGGGGGCTGGGGCAGCCAAGCGCCGGTAACGTGTACGCCTACTGGCCAATCGGCGGGGCGCGGGATGATGTTTGGACTGTAGGCACCTAGCAGGGGGTGGGCGCTCAGGGTGCGATAAAACGCCGCTCCGCTGCTAGGCGGCAACCCATACTGCTGGCGGAAGTGGTTGATGAAGGGGCGATACCATTGCCAAAGGATCTGAAGCATCAGCACGCCCGTGAGTCGGTTGGCGACTGATCCGAGGTTGCGTTGTAGCGGCCAACCGGGGGCCGGAAAAGCTCCCGTGGGCAAGAGCGGAGTAGGCTCGACGAGCATCAAGGGTATTTGGCGCAGGGTTGACAGCGTCTGAGCCAAGGGCGCAAAGACCGCCAGGCTGATCAGGAGATCGGCATCGGCACACGCCGCCAGCGCATCAGCGGCCATCTGCTGCGCCACCGGCGCAAGCAGAGTGCGCATTGCCGCGATCGTGCGCAAGGGATGCCTCGTGCCACGCTCCATCAAAGCGCGCCCGGTCGGGCTTGCCATGATCTGCTGGACATCGCCGCGCAGCGGGTACACCTCCAGGCCGTGGGCCTGCACAAAGGCCGCAAAATCACGAGGCACGGCCAAGCGGGCCGCAACGCCCGCAGCGCGCAGCCCCTGCCCCAACTGGACACAAGGCTGAATGTCGCCGCGCGAACCCGCCGCGAAGATCGTTATGCGCATGGTGTGGTAGCTTCCTAACGTTAGACATGGTTTCAGAAAGGCCATGTCAACGTTACACTCTTTTCGTCCATTTGG
>RSAS01000728.1 GCA_003934145.1 Candidatus Viridilinea halotolerans
GACCTGTGAGGTCTATGCTCTCCCTTATTTGAAAGGTATTGGGGCATGGCCCCCGCAAAACCCTCCGGCGGGGGGTTGGGCTTGCCCTGAGCCTCGTCGAAGGGGCATGGCCCCCGCAAAGCCCTTCCAGCGAGTGCGTCGCATCGCAGCATACTGAGATCCGCTATAATACGGACTGTTTTGCTGCACAACTACACAAGGTCAAGCACTACCCTTGCAAGCACTTGACCTTGGGATCAGGGGTAATTATGGCCCGCAAGATCGGGATTGACCTTGGCACAGCCAATGTGCTGGTCTATGTGAAGGGGCGCGGCATTGTGCTTGCCGAACCTTCGGTGGTAGCCTTGAGTAAGCGCGATGGGCGCGTGCGCGCTGTGGGGGCTGAGGCGCTGGCGATGCTTGGCCGCGAGCCGGAGAGCATCGAGGTGGTGCGCCCTATGCGCAGTGGTGTGATTGCTGATTACGTCGTCACTGAGGCGATGTTGACCTATTTTATCAATCGGGCTGCGGGCCGTTTTCGCATGGCCCGCCCTGAGGTGATGATCTGTATTCCCGCTGGGGTCACCAGTGTGGAGATGCGCGCCGTGCGCCGCGCCGCGCTCGAGGCGGGGGCCGGGCGCGCCTACCTCATCCGCGAGCCGCTCGCTGCGGCGATTGGGGCTAATATTGCCGTGGCCCAACCTTCGGGTAACCTGATTATTGACATCGGCGGCGGGACGACTGAAGTGGCGGTGATTTCGCTCAATGATATTGTTGTTAGTACTTCTGTTCGTGTTGGCGGTCACCGCTTCGACGAGGCGATTGCCTCCTATATCAAACGCAAGTACAACATGCTCATTGGCGAGCGTACCGCCGAGAGCGTCAAGATCGAAATTGGCTCCGCGCTTACGCTGGAACGCCCGCTTACCACCCAGGTGCGGGGCCGCGACCAAGTCGCTGGCCTGCCGCGTACGATCGAAGTTGACTCCAACGAGATTACCGAGGCCATCCAAGAGCCTCTGGAGGCGATTGTCACCGCCGTGCGCGCCGTACTCGTCGAAACGCCGCCCGAACTCTCTTCCGACATCATTGATAAGGGCATGATCATGACCGGCGGCGGTGCCATGTTGCGCCGCATCAACGAGTTGCTCACCGAAGTAACCGGCGTGCCCTGCTATGTCGCCGATCAGCCCGCTTCCTGCGTAGCCATCGGCACCGGCTTGGCGCTCGAGAACTTGGAGATCCTGCGCGATAGCCTCTCGGGGGATGATCTGAATTAGATGATGTGGGATGCCCTAGATGGCCCTCACCCCCCTGCCCCCTTCGGCAAGCTCAGGGCAAGCCTCTCCCGCGTTGTGGGAGAGGTGGAACCCAGCGCATTAACTTAAGCCTCTGGCGGGCCTGCCGGCGGGGTTTCGGGCCTGCCCTCAGCCTAGTCGAAGGGGCATGGCCCCCGAAAAATTTCCCTTTCCAGCGAGGTTTAAGGGGCCGCAGGCCCCTTAAGTTAATGCGTATGGAGGGGGAAACCCCGTCCAACGGCTGCGGCATAGCGAGATGCATTGCGTTCTTTTGCAGCAACGCACATAATCGGGTACCCTTCCCAAAGGACATAGACATACATGCGCCAGAAACTCAACCCGCCACGCTCCGGCCTTGTGCTCGAGATTGGTAGCGGTGATAATCCCAATCCGCGTTCCAATGTGTTGGTGGATCGCTTTTTGGGCAGCGACAACCGCGAACGCGGCGGCGATCTGGTGGTTGATCGGCCCTTTGTGGTCGCTGATGCCCATCATTTGCCCTTTCGCGATCAGGTCTTCGCCTATGCGATCTGTTCCCACATCCTGGAACACATGGATGATCCCATTCAGTTCGCCCGTGAACTGGAGCGCACCTGCGCCGCTGGCTACATCCAAAGCCCTTCGGAGGTGGCCGAGCGCCTCTTCCACTGGTCGTTCCACCGCTGGTATGTCAACCTTGTTGGCGACCTGCTCGTGCTCCATCCTAAAGAGCCGGCAGAGCCCTTTGGCGAACTCTTCGATTACCTCTACGAATATAATCCGGTTTACTATTTCTTTCAGCGCAGTATGCCCGAACTCTTTTGGGTCGAGCGCGAGTGGTGCCGCGGCGATCTGCGCGTCGAGGTGCGCGACCGTTCGCCCTTGCCGGTGCGCGATCCCGTGGCGCTGCGCGAGCTGGTGCGCCCGCAGCAGGGGCCACTCGCCCTGCTAGGATTGTTGCTCTTTGCGCTCTTCGGGCGCTCCTTCCGCACCGAGGCGCGCAAGCGCCTGCGCCGCCTGCTGGGGCGCAGTTATGTGTAGAACCGCTCAGGCCCCGAACGTTGCAACTGCTACGAGCGACGTGCAAAGAACCTATGCACCATCTCGGTATGCAGCGGGAAGGCCAGTTCCGTCGGCGCGGTGAGTACGAGGCGTGTCGCCGCCTCGCGGTTGGGGCGGAAGGAGGGCAGATCGGCAGCGTTGAGTTGCGGGCCGAGGCCAAAGACGAGCAAATAGCCATCGGACGTGCTGCGCGTGCCAAAATCGGTAATTTGTTCGGGGGCTACCGTTACGCCAGCCTCTTCGCGCAGTTCTCGGGCTGCCGCCTGCTGCCACTGCTCCTGAATCTCTATAAAACCGCCAGGTAGCGCGAGTTGGCCCTGACGCGGTGAGGCTGCCCGGCGAATTACTAAGAGGCCGTCGTCAACCGGCTGCAAAATGAGTGCCACCGGCAACGGATTGCGATAGGTGGTGCTGCCACAGTTGGCACAGACCCGCGGCCAGCGCTGACCGTCGAGGAAAGAATGACCACAAAACGAACAGTAGCTATGCTGGCGATACATATGGGGCTGGGCTCCGTAACAGTAGGCTGATGGTATGCTTGGACAAGGTTTCAGGTGTCAGGTTTCAGGCGTCAGCCCGAGCGCATCAGAAAGCGGTGCGTGACGCTAAACTGTAAAGTGGCTATGAACCATGTCTTGGGTTGATTATACGCTATCTTTTGCGTAATGCTTGTGGGTTGCTGGGGGAACATGGTTCCCCCAGCAACCCACAAGGGGCGCAGGGGAACCATGTTCCCCTGCGCCCCCTTGTGGGGAATCTGATTCTCAAGGGAGCAAATAGTTCAGTTGGGAACTTTTAACCTAAATTAAAGCGACCTTAGCGTATAATCTTTTTGTCGCCGTGCTACGGTGTACGTTGTGTTGGGGCAAGCCCCAAGCCTCTTGTGGGGGGATTTTCGGGGGCCATGCCCCATGCGCATTAGCTTAAGGGGCCTGCGGCCCCTTAAACCCCGCCGGAAGGGGGGATTCTTCGGGGGCCATGCCCCCAATCCCCCACCGGAGGTGGGGCAAAACAGAGTCCCAGCTTTCGTGCTATCCCCTATCCCCTACCCCCTATCCCCTTGCCTACAGGTGTTATCGTGAAGCGTATTCTGATTCTCCACGCCGGTAGCGGCGCAAGCACGCAGACGGTCACGTTGCTCGATCAGCAGGTGGAGGTGCGGCGCTTGGGCTGTGCCGGCGATCCTGAACGTATTCGTGAGTTGATCCGTGCAGCCGACGGGTCGGTGGATGCTATTGCGCTGGAGGGTTTGCCGTTGCGCTTGCGCCTGGGGCGTGCGACGCGCTCCTACCCGCTGGGTCAGCAGGCGGCGGCGCTGGCCCAGCAGACGCCGGTGGTGGATGGAACGGTGGCGCGGGCGATGTTGGAGCGCTGGGCGGTGACGCTGGCCGATCGGGCGCAACCGGGCATTTTTGCCCAGAAGCGGGTGTTGATGGTGCCTGGCCTGAACCACGAGGGCTTGAGCCAAGCCCTTGGGCGACGAAGTGCCGCGCTGCGCTACGCCGATCCGTTGCTCTTTTTTGGTGTGCCAGGGCTGCCTGGCGTTGGGAGCAGGGCGACGCTCGACAGCCTCGCCGGGCCGACCTTGGAGCGGCTACGCGATTTTAAGGTGAAGCAGTTGCTGCGTCCCTACCCGCGCACCCGTGGCACCGCGTCGCCTGCCTTCCGCTGGGCCGATCTGCTCGCCGGCGATATGCGCGTGATTCGCGATTGGGCACCCCTGAATCTCAAACGCAAGACGGTGGTGGCCGAGTCGGCGCTGCCCGAAGATCTTACCGATCTGCGCCACCGCGGCGCGTCATACGTCGTCGCGCTCTACGATTCGCTCTTCACGGGCGAAGTGAGTTGGCGCTGGTCGGCGGCCTCTGTTGAGGCGATGCTGGTCGCGTTGCGCTCCGATCCGAATGCACCACTCAATGAGGATACCTATCTTGATCTTTTGGCAAGTTTGAATTGGACGCCGCGTATTCATGCGCTACAACCCCATGAGGCGGGAATCAATCGGTATGCGTTTGTGATTCACCCGCTCAATGCGGCCTTCATTCGTAAGCATAAGTGGTTCGCCTGGACGCACCGCCTGCCCGATCGCCTCGTGGAGGCGGTGGTCGCGCAGTTCCCGCCCGTCTACTTTGGGGCGATTCGCGGCGGCGTCTCGGCGGCTACCGGCCAACGCATCGAGGGCCACCTGATCAGTCTTGGGGCAACGCCGCGCCAGATGATGCTTAACGATGAGCGTTTTACCTACAAGCGGCTCAATCTGGCCGCGCGCATGGCCGAGCGCCTCGGGGCGCGCATTATGGGCCTCGGGGCCTTTACCAGTGTCGTTGGTGATGCTGGTATTACCGTCGCCCACGAGGCCGATATTGCCATCACCAGCGGTAATAGCCTCACCGTCGCCGCAACCCTCGAAGCCGCAAAACAGGCGGTGACGAAGATGGGTGCGACCGACCTTGCCCGTGGGCGTGCGATGGTGATTGGCGCGACCGGCTCGATTGGGGCCGTCTGTGCGCGTCTGTTGGCCCAGGCCGTCGGCGATGTCGCGCTTGTGGCTGTCGATCCCGAAAAGTTGATTGCGCTCAAGCGCACGATTGAGGGCGAAACGCCCGGCGCACGGGTGACGATTGCTACCCAAGCGGAAGGGTTGGTGGAGACGTGTGATCTGATTGTTACGGCGACCTCCGCTTTTGGCCAGCGCATCATTGACATTAGCCGCTGCAAGCCCGGCGCGGTGATCTGTGATGTCGCCCGCCCGCCCGACATTAGCCCCGCTGAGGCGGCGCTGCGCCCCGATGTGCTGGTGATCGAGAGCGGCGAGGTGCGCATTCCGGGCCTTGATGATCTCGGCCTGGATATTGGCCTGCCGCGTGGCACCGTCTATGCCTGCATGGGCGAGACGGCACTGCTGGCCATGGATGGCCGCTTTGAGGACTATACGCTGGGGCGCAATATCTCGATGGAGCGGGTCAAAGAGATCTACCGCCTCTTTCGCAAGCACGGCTTCAAGTTGGCTGAACTGCGCTCCTTCGACAAATACGTTACCGACGAGGATGCCGCCCACCGTCGCGCCCTCGCCGCCCAACTCCTCGCCGATCCTGATCTGCTCGCCAAAACCCGCGCCGAGGCGCGGGCGCAGTTGGAACGCATGCCGCGCATGGCCAAAGGCGTGCGTGAGTCCTCGTTTGCCGAGTGGTTTCGCAATGTGCGCAATCTCGTCTCCAACGCCATTGTTGGCCTGACCGGGCGCATGCGTCCGGCTGATCCCCCCACTCAACACGAGGAGGTTCAGGGATGAATGCTGCGCAACCACCCCGCACCCCGCTCGCGAGCGTAGACGCTGCTTGGTTGCATATGGATGACCCGACCAATGTGATGGTGATTACCATTGCCATGTTCTTTGATGCATGCCTCGACTATCAACAGTTGCGCACAACGGTGGCCGAGCGCCTGCTGCCCTTTGAGCGTTTTCGGCAACGCATCGTTCGTGGGCGCGACGACAAGCCGCATTGGGAGGCCGATCCGCATTTTATACTTGATGCGCATCTGCACCGCTATGGCTTGCCCGGTGCGGGTGGCGAGGCGGAATTACGGGCGTTGATCAGTGAACTGATAAGTACCCCCCTCGACCTGACGCGCCCGCTCTGGAAGTTTTTTCTGATCGAACACTACGGTACGGGGTGCGCACTCGTGCTGCGCATCCACCACTGTATGGCCGACGGTATGGCGCTGATCGAGATTTTCAATGCGTTTCTTGATCGCCCCATCGATGCGCCTACCGCCAGCAACGCCGCCCCCGCCGCCGCGCCGTCCGGCCCCTTCAGCCAAGCGGTCGCGAGCATCAATACGGCGCTGCGCACCACCGAACAGATCATTCAGCGCGGCTGGGGCTGGATCAGCCGCCCCGAACGGGCGTTGAGCCTGCTGGGCAGCGGGGCTGCCGCTGTGGGCAAACTGGCGCTCATGGGCCCAGATGCGCACAGCATCCTCAAAGGCCCCCTGAGTGGCGTCAAACGCGCCGCTTGGGCCGAAACGGTGCCGCTGAGTGCGATCAAAGCGGTGAGCAACGTGTTAGGCGGCACCGTCAACGATGTCCTGCTCACCGCGATCAGTGGCGCTTTGCGCCGCTACATGGACGCCCATGGCGCAGAAATCAGCCCGCGCGGGCTACGCGCCATCGTGCCGGTGAATCTGCTGCCGCCGGGGGCCAAACCCAACGGCGGCAACAATTTCGGCTTAGTCCACGTCACGCTGCCCGTCGGCAGCGACGATCCGGTGGAGCGTAGCGCCCGCTTGCGGCGCGAAATGGATGCGATCAAGGCCTCACCCGAGGCCTACATCGGCTATGGAGCGCTCAGTATCCTCGGCAACCTTCCTGCCGACGTAGAGCAGGCTCTCGTTGACGTTTTAAGTACGATGGCCAGCATGGTGATCACCAACGTTCCGGGGCCGCGCCAAAGCAATAGCCTCATGGGCCACAACGTCGCCCGCGCCATGTTCTGGGTGCCCGAAGCGAGCCGCATCAGCCTCGGCATTAGCATCCTCAGTTACGCGGGCAACGTCCAAGTCGCCATTGTCAGCGATGTCCAAACCCTGGCCGACCCCGGGGCGCTTGGGGCCGCCATTGATGCCGAGTTCGCCGAACTGTTTGAACTGGCGCGGGCTGTCGAAGAGGAGTGATGCGGGATGCCCTTCGCCACTACGCAACAAACTAGTTATAGTTCTTCAGGTAATGCTTCGGGAACCCCCAGGACGGGTTTAAGGGCGGACAGAACATTCGCTCGGCAAGTCACGGATAGGTGATTGG
>RSAS01000020.1:0-5591 GCA_003934145.1 Candidatus Viridilinea halotolerans
CCCCGACTAGACGTAAGAATCCCCTCGGCGGGGATTAGGTCTTTCTGACAGAGAAGTGGGAACTGAATCGCCTTGAACACCAAGAGTAAGAATCCCCTCGGCGGGGATTAGGTCTTTCTGACCACCAGGCGTGGGCCTGCTTGAGGAGACGCGGGTTGAAGCGGGTAAGAATCCCCTCGGCGGGGATTAGGTCTTTCTGACCCCACAATTGTGGGGCGCCGATACACGCCGTCGTTGCCTGCGTAAGAATCCCCTCGGCGGGGATTAGGTCTTTCTGACAAAGAAACGGGCTAGTACCGTTACACCTACCTCACCGTTCGCCCATTTCCACCAGGGGTTCTGACAAATGCGCAACCAGACTCGAATAGCACGTATGATCCAAACCGGCCAGTGTCAACAGGCGTTGCTGCAGGGCGCTCAACGGGGTCAGGTGGCGAATGACTTCGTTCGGCAGTTCAACCACGGTCAGGGTCAGGTTGCGAAAGGCTTCCAGAACCAGTTCTGCCGTCGGGCGACGGGTGGCGCGGTTGGGCTGCCCGGCGTAAAGCCCCTTGAGCGGCTTGGCGTCGGGTTCGCGTGCCAAACTGCGGCGGATACCATACTCCAACAGGCTCAGCACGCGCAGGCCGATAGTCAACAGACGGATCAGCCCGGTCACATGGTCGTCCCGGCTCAGATAGACCGGACGCAACGACAAGGACGACCCTATCAGGCGGCTCATTGGCTGCTCGGCCCGGTATTGGTCGCGATAGGCCAGCACGACCTGGGTGATACTCAACTGCGCGACGGGGCGGTTGGTAACATAGACGCGCCACCCCATGCGTTTGATGGCCTCGGTGATGGCGACTTCGTTGCGGCTGACGTGTATCGCCAGCGTGTAGGTCGTCTCCTCACGGGCTGCGCGACTGCCGTAGGCGCGAATGGTGCGCGTATGCGCCTCCGCGTCGAGCCGCACATCCAGCAAGCCCTCAACCTTGTGCTGCTTCAAGATCGCCGCGATGGCGTCCGTCGCGTGTTCCGGCGTCGTAGGCCGCGACTTGCCCTGACGCGACTCCAGCAGGTCGGCCAAGGCCGCCTCCGCTGCGCCCAGACGCCGCTCCAAGGCGTGGGTTTGCGTCCGTTGCATCGCGGTCGAGCGCACCACAATGCGGCGTTCCGTCCATGTCACCGTCTCGCCATCCACGGTCGCAGTCAATTCCACACTCGTTTCCCATGCTTCTGCGTGGATGACCAGGTTCCCATGCTCGTCCAAGATCGGCTCACCGTCGGCATCGGGGCGACTGATGGCCACCAACGAGGTCTGCGCCAAGGCGTGGGTGACCAGCGCATCCACCTCCGCAGCGGGCAACTGGACGAGCCCCAAGGGGCAGAGATAGTCATCGCCGGCATGTTCGAGCGCGGCCCGATTCCCGATCGCTCCTATTTTGCAATCGCCCACGTAGAGCAGACCGGTGCGCCCCAAGCTCTCCCGCACCCGGGCGATGATGGGCAGATAGAGCGGTTCATCATTGCGCTGTCCTGGCAACACATCCACCGCCAACGGCATCCCCAAGGGGTCCAGCACCGCCAGCATCACCTTGACTTGGGGCAGATCGGGGCGATGATCTTTGCTGTGGCCAAACTGGAATATGCCATCCTCGGTCACCTTCCAATAGCCACTGGCAGTCGTACTATCCACCCGCACGGTATCGGTCTCCAGGTCATAGACGCGCAGCACATGGCCATTGAGCTCCGCTTCACACGCCGCCCACGCCTCATCGTCACTGAGATAGCGCAACACATCCGCCAAGCGGTCATCGGTCAGATCGGTTTCACGCAAGGGTTCGGCCAAGAACGCATTGAGCGTCGTCTGCAACGAGGCGGCCCACGGGGCCACCCGATTGAGCCGATGGTCAGAGCGCGAGAGGATATGAGCCAGCCAGATCATCACGATGGAGCCCAGGCTCAACCCTTGATGGTTGCCATGAGTCTCGAAATGGGCATCCAAGATACGCGCCACATCGAGGCGCTGCATATGGCCAAACAACAGCGGCACGTCATCGACTCGTTCGGTGGCGACAACTGGTGGTGTGTTCATATGGGGAGCCTAGCAGATTCTTGAAATCCTGTCCAGAAATGGGCGAACGGTGAGACCTACGTATATTATTCGTAAGAATCCCCTCGGCGGGGATTAGGTCTTTCTGACAGTGCCGCAATGCGCGAGTCGGGCTTGCTCGCACAGCGTAAGAATCCCCTCGGCGGGGATTAGGTCTTTCTGACGCGAGGGCTTGCGCATCAGCAGCGGTAATTGCCCCACTCCGTAAGAATCCCCTCGGCGGGGATTAGGTCTTTCTGACGTTCCGCTTGCAAGGTGCGCTGGCGCTCAAACGCCTGTTCTTCGTAAGAATCCCCTCGGCGGGGATTAGGTCTTTCTGACAGCAGCATGACCATTGAGATCGACGAACGACAGCAAGACGTAAGAATCCCCTCGGCGGGGATTAGGTCTTTCTGACGCCTAGCATCGAGTATCATGGGAAGCATCGCATTTTCTCGGTAAGAATCCCCTCGGCGGGGATTAGGTCTTTCTGACACATCGAGTCTGCGCTCCGCTTCACGTATAGCTACGTGGAGTAAGAATCCCCTCGGCGGGGATTAGGTCTTTCTGACCTCTTGGACTAGCTGAACGACATTACGTTATTGGTGGTAAGAATCCCCTCGGCGGGGATTAGGTCTTTCTGACGATGCGGGCGTTGATGCGGGCTTCCGCACGGCGGAGGCTTTCGGGTAAGAATCCCCTCGGCGGGGATTAGGTCTTTCTGACCGAGAGTCTTCAGGACAAGGCGATTGATCGCGTTGAGTCGTAAGAATCCCCTCGGCGGGGATTAGGTCTTTCTGACATCTTTGCCTGGGGCTTCGGCTCCGGACTCTTCATTGGTAAGAATCCCCTCGGCGGGGATTAGGTCTTTCTGACCTCCTCACGATACTCGAAGAGGGAGCCGTGCCGGTTGTTTTGACGTAAGAATCCCCTCGGCGGGGATTAGGTCTTTCTGACCTATAGAGATGTATACGCTCTATCGGCGGGGGCGGGGCGACAGCGTAAGAATCCCCTCGGCGGGGATTAGGTCTTTCTGACCGCCCCAAGGAATGGGCGCGGGATCAGTGGTTGGTGTGCATGTAAGAATCCCCTCGGCGGGGATTAGGTCTTTCTGACCCCTTTGGGGCGTAATCAGTGTCGTGTGGCCGCTGATCGGTAAGAATCCCCTCGGCGGGGATTAGGTCTTTCTGACCTCTTGTGCATATGGGGCAGGGTGGCATATCGTAAGAATCCCCTCGGCGGGGATTAGGTCTTTCTGACTTCTTGAAGGTCGCGCTGTGGTTATGACCACTTCTGGTCTACAGTAAGAATCCCCTCGGCGGGGATTAGGTCTTTCTGACTTTATCTTTGTGCTAATCGCGTGGACCATCGCCGTTACGATAGTGTAAGAATCCCCTCGGCGGGGATTAGGTCTTTCTGACAAAAAGCGGTTAGGGCTGTCAGCTATGGCGGAGAGAGCGTGAAGTAAGAATCCCCTCGGCGGGGATTAGGTCTTTCTGACCTAAAACTTTGGTAACTTTGGTAGCGGCTAACCCCATGCCGTAAGAATCCCCTCGGCGGGGATTAGGTCTTTCTGACAGATTGGAGGGCGGAGCGCGGAACGTCCGAGATTGTTGTAGGTAAGAATCCCCTCGGCGGGGATTAGGTCTTTCTGACCGAAGCGGTACATGTCGTAAGTATGACGCAGTACGGCAGTCGTAAGAATCCCCTCGGCGGGGATTAGGTCTTTCTGACGTATGACCCAGTACCGAAACCAGACACACGATACACGTAAGAATCCCCTCGGCGGGGATTAGGTCTTTCTGACGGACATGATCTCCCGCGTGATCTGCGGCCCCCGTGGATGGCGTAAGAATCCCCTCGGCGGGGATTAGGTCTTTCTGACCGTCGCAGTGCCGACGTAGACAGCGCCCCATTCGATGTAAGAATCCCCTCGGCGGGGATTAGGTCTTTCTGACTCGAGGCGGCGCTCCGCTTCACGTATAGCTACGTGGGTAAGAATCCCCTCGGCGGGGATTAGGTCTTTCTGACCAAGGATACGCCCGCTCGCCGTGGGTTTGGGCGAACGAGCGGGGTAAGAATCCCCTCGGCGGGGATTAGGTCTTTCTGACCTATAATGTCCCCGTCGCCCCAGGGACGGCGAATGTGTAAGAATCCCCTCGGCGGGGATTAGGTCTTTCTGACATAAATCTCGATGCCCTTATTCACGAACTAGCACTAACGCTGTAAGAATCCCCTCGGCGGGGATTAGGTCTTTCTGACGCGAAGGGGATGGCTTCGCGGAGGGAAGCGAGGCTTACGTAAGAATCCCCTCGGCGGGGATTAGGTCTTTCTGACGCCGCCCGCGTTGATCGTGCGGCCAAGTATTTGGATAAGTAAGAATCCCCTCGGCGGGGATTAGGTCTTTCTGACGTCGTCACCGCTGCCGACGTTCTCGATGCCTAGCATCGAGTACGTAAGAATCCCCTCGGCGGGGATTAGGTCTTTCTGACTGATATGATGTCTTGCCACGTCCCAATTATCCGGACCAAGCGTGTAAGAATCCCCTCGGCGGGGATTAGGTCTTTCTGACCTACAAACCAGCTCAATGCCGAGAACGTCCTGCTCGCCACCAGTAAGAATCCCCTCGGCGGGGATTAGGTCTTTCTGACCGTCAGTAGGACGGAGTACAGCACGGGTGACTTAGGTAAGAATCCCCTCGGCGGGGATTAGGTCTTTCTGACATGGCACGGGGCGTGGCGTACTTCGTCTGCGCTCCGAGGTAAGAATCCCCTCGGCGGGGATTAGGTCTTTCTGACCCCTCCGCTGGGGAGGGCTTCCTGATGCGCTAAACGGGGGCTGTTGCGCGGTGTGGTGCGCGGAGGGGCTTGGAGGACGCTGTTTGCGCTGTTTTTGTTGATCGAAAATGGCGCTTTACCGCGTTCTGATGCCGTTGCGCGGCACTTCGTCCTATTGTAGCTTTAGATGATGTAGACGTCAAGGCTCGTTTCGACCGCTGGCCCTGCACCGATTACTTCGATCTGGCTGATGCAGGTGGCGCAGAGGCGGTAGATGCGCAGCCGATCGCCTTCGTTGGGCTGGATCCGCCGTGCCAGTTTTTTACGTAGGCTCGCGTAGGCTTGCGCGTCGAGATCACATTCAAAGACGCTCTCTAAGACCCGTTGGCCGAAGCCTTCGAGGAGTTTGGCTACTTTGGCCCGCCGTCGGTCGCTGCTGATGTCGTAGCTGATCAGGTAGAGCATGGCTGTTTTGCCCTCCGTGACGTTGTTGGCCTGCGGCTTGGGGCCATGCCCCCAAGCCCCCAGTGGGGGGAGTTGTTTTGGGGGCCATGCCCCCAAGCCCCCAGTGGGGGGAGTTGTTTTGGGGGCCATGCCCCCAAGCCCCCAGTGGGGGGAGTTGTTTTGGGGGCATGGCCCCCAAGCCCCCAATGAGGGGAGTTGTTTTGGGGCGATGCCCCCAAGACCCCAGTGGGGGGAGTTGTTTTGGGGGCATGGCCCCCAAGACCCCCATGGGGGAG